>JBIJDO010000215.1:0-5450 GCA_044344105.1 Tabrizicola sp. | reverse complement strand
ATCACCGGCGCAGAGCCCGAGCCCGCCCCTGAGGATGCCGCCCGCTTTGCCTATGCCCAGCTGGACGTGACCGACGGTGCCGCGGTCAAAGCCTATGCCGCCCATCGCGACCGGCTGGACGTCTTGGTCAACTGCGCCGCGATCACCGCGCGGGGCGAGGAAATGGCCCCGAACTTCTTTCAGCATGTGGTGAACGTGAACCTGACCGGCACCTTCCGCATGGCCGAGGCTTTCCATGCCCAGCTGAAGGCGGCAAAGGGTGTCCTGATCAACATCGCCTCGATGTACGCGACCTTTGGCAGCCCGAAGAACCCGGCCTACGGGGCCAGCAAAGCCGCCGTGGTGCAGCTGACGAAGTCGCTGGCCGTGGCCTGGGCCGAGGACGGCATCCGGGTCAATGCCGTCGCTCCCGGCTTCATCGTCACCCAGCAATCGGCCCGGTCGCGCACCGACCCTGCCCATGTCGCCGCTGTCTCCTCACGCACGCCGATGGGCCGCTGGGGCCAGCCCGAGGACATCGCCGGCCCGGTGCTGTTCCTCGCCTCGCAGGCGGCGGGTTTCATGACCGGCACCTGCCTTGCCATCGACGGAGGGTATTCGGTTGCCTGACCTTTCCACCATCGGGGCCGCCGTCATCGGCACGGGCTTTATCGGCTCCGTCCATCTGTCCACCCTGCGCAGGCTGGGGATTCCGGTGGTCGGCGTCCTTGGCTCCAGCGCTGGCCGTGGGGCCGAACGCGCGAGGGCCTTGGGTGTCGCGCGCGCCTACGGGTCATTGGACGAGCTTCTGGCCGACCCGGCGGTGCAGGTCGTCCATGTCACCTCACCCAATGTCGCGCATTACCCGCAGGTCAAGGCAATCCTGACGGCTGGCAAGCATGTGATCTGCGAAAAGCCGCTTGCCAT
Organism: Tabrizicola sp.; assembly: GCA_044344105.1. Classification (GTDB taxonomy): domain Bacteria; phylum Pseudomonadota; class Alphaproteobacteria; order Rhodobacterales; family Rhodobacteraceae; genus Tabrizicola. The sequence continues at coordinate 4,544 of JBIJDO010000215.1, read as the reverse complement.
GACCTCGGCCCAGTCATCCGACATGCTGGCCCTGGCCAAAGCCTCCGGCAAGGTGGCGGCGGTCTGCTACAACACCCGGTTCTACCCCTTGAACCAGCATGCGCATGGCATGATGCGGGCGGGGGAACTGGGCGATCTGCGCCTGATCACCGGGCATTTCCATCAGGACTGGCTGGCCAAGGACACCGACTGGAACTGGCGGCTTGAGGCGGAGGAGGGTGGACCGCTCCGGTCGGTCAGCGACATCGGCACGCATTGGGTGGACCTGACCAACTTCATCACCGGCCAGAAGCCCGTGGCGGTGATGGCGGAACTGGCGACCTTTATCCCCGAACGGCAAAAGCCATTGGGGCCAGTCGAGACTTTCACCACGTCCAAGGGCGCGACCGAGAGCCGGAAGATCGAGACGGACGATGCCGCGACGATCCTGCTGCGCTACGGCAACGGCGGGCGGGGGATGATGTCCACCAGCCAAGTGAGCCACGGGCGGCGCGGGCTTCTTTCGTGGGACATCTCGGGGTCGAAAGCCTCGGCGGCCTGGTCGGCGGAACACCCCGAGGACCTGTGGATCGGTCATCGCGAGGGCCCGAACCAGATCCTCTTGCGCGATCCGTCGCTGATGAACCCGACCGGCGCGGCAGCGGCCTTCATGCCCGGCGGGCATCCGGAAGGCTTCGGCGACACCTGGGCCGCTTTCTTCACCCAGGTCTACCGCGACGTGGCGCGGGGCGGACGGGGTGAGGGGTCAACCTGGGCGACATTCGAGGACGGGCACTACGAAATGCGCTTTTGCGACGCGGTTCTGGCGAGTGCGGCGCGCGGCACCTGGGTGGACGTGGCATAAGGCTGGGCAGGGGGACGGGAATGCAACTGGGAATTCTGACCGCGCCGTTTGCCGACACCGGCCTTGAAGGCGTGGCCGACTGGGCGGCGGGAGCGGGGTTCGAGGCGCTGGAAATCGCCTCTTGGCCGCAGGCAGGCGGCGAGAAGCGGCGCTATGCCGGAACCGCGCACCTGCCGGTGGAGGACATGAGCCAGGCGCGTGGCACCGAGATCATGGGGATGCTCAAGTCAAAGGGCCTTGGCGTCTCCGGCCTCGGCTACTACCCCAACCCGCTGCATGCCGACGCAAGCCATCGCGAGGCGGTGATCGGACACCTGAAGAAGGTCATCTCCGCTGCCAGCCTGATGGGCGTCCAGGTCGTCAACACCTTCGTCGGCGGCGACAGGACCCTGACCGTGGACCAGAACTGGACCCGGGCGGTCGAGATCTTCACCCCCATCGTCGCCCATGCGCAGGGCAGCGGCGTCGTGCTGGCCTTCGAGAACTGCCCGATGATCTTTTCCCACGACGAATGGCCGGGCGGGCACAACATCGCCTATGCCCCCCGCATCTGGCGGCGCATCTTCGACACATGGCGGGAGGCCGTGGGGATGAACTACGACCCGAGCCACCTCGTCTGGCAGATGATCGACGCAGGGAGGTTCGTGCGGGAATTCGGCGGGCGGATGGTGCATGTCCATGCCAAGGACCTGATGATCGACCGCGACGGACTGTATGACCACGGCATCTTGTCCGCGGGCATGGGCTGGCAGGTGCCGCGGATGCCGGGACTGGGTGACGTCAACTGGCCGGATTTCTTCGCCAGCCTTTATCGCGCGGGCTATGATGGCCCCATCATCATCGAACACGAGGACCGCGACTTCGAAGGCTCGGACGACAGGATCAAGCGCGGTTTTGCCTTGGCGCGGGACGTGCTGCGCCCCTATGTGAAATAGACGACCAACGACAACCAACGATCTGGGAGGATCACATGAAAAGACTGCTTCTTGGAACCGCGATGACGCTTGGCCTTGGCGGAATGGGCGCGGCGCAGGAATACAAGATCGGCATCTCGAACACCGTGCAGGGCAACGGCTGGCGCGAGCAGATGGTCTGCGCGATGAAGGCGGAAGCGCTGGCCTCGGGCAAGGTCGAAAGCCTGAACATCGCGCATAGGAACACCGACGCGGCAGGCCAGCTGGAAGACATCCGCAACCTGATCCAGGCGGGCGTCAACGCGATCGTCGTCAACCCGGCGAACGCCGACGGTGTGAACGCGGCGATCAAGGAAGCGACCGACGCGGGCATCGTCGTGGTGGCCGTCGACCAGGCGGTGACCGAACCTTCGGCCTACATCCTGTCGAACAACCAGGAGGAATATGCCTATCTGGGGGCCAAGTGGCTGTTTGAACAGATGGGCGGCAAGGGAGCCGTGGTCTACATGCGCGGCGCTGCAGGGGCGGGGGCCGACAACGACCGCGACAAGGGCTTCAAGCGCGCGATGGCCGAGTTCCCGGAAATCACCGTGGCGCAGGAGGTCTTCACCGGCTGGCAGCAGGACCAGGGCAAGCAGCAGATCAACGACATCATCGCGGCGGGCGTGCCGTTCCAGGGGGTCTGGACCTCTGGCATCGACAACGTGATCGTGGATGCCTTCGTTGAAAGCGGCGCGCCGCTGGTGCCGATCGTCGGGGCCGACAACGCGGGCTTCGTGGGCCAGCTGTCCTCGGTCGAAGGCCTGATGGGTGCGGCCGTGACCAACCCCGGCTCGGTCGGTGGCGCGGGTGTCGCGCTGGCGATCCAGATCCTTGACGGCAAGATGCCCGCCGAGAAGACGGTTCTGGTGAACCCGGAGCTTTGGGAGAACGTGACCGACGAAGGCAAGGCCAAGCTTGCGGCGGCGGCCAACCCGAACCTGTCGCCCGAATGGCCGGTCTCGGTCTCGATCCCCGGATGGACCACCTACACGATGGACCAGATCATCGCCTGCAAGGGCCCGGGCGAGTGACCCTGCCCGGCTGATCCGATCCGGCCCCCGGGGTTGACCTCGGGGGCCGCTTTTCCCGCTCTCGAAAGCTGATCCCGCAATGACGGATGCCGCCACCGCCGTGCTTGACGCCAAGGGCGTGGCCAAACGCTTTGGCGCCGTGCAGGCCCTGCGGGACGCCTCGTTGCAGGTCGGCAAGGGGCAGGTCGTGGCACTGATGGGCGCGAATGGCGCGGGCAAGTCGACCTTCGTCAAGATCCTGACCGGCGTTCTGAAGCATGACACCGGCCATGTCCGGATCAAGGGTCGCGACAGCACCGTCGCCTCGCCTGCCGGAGCGCGGGCCTGGGGGCTGGTGCCGGTCTATCAGGAACCCTCGCTCATCCCCGACCTCTCCGTCGCCGACAACCTGCGGCTTGGCGACACGCCGATGGAACCTTTCCGGCACTGGGTGGCCGAGTTGGGCCTTCCCGACCTGCGCGCAGATGCGATGATCCGGTCGCTGCCGCTGGCGTCGCTTCGGATCGTCGATCTGGCCCGCGCCCTGGCGATCCAGCCCGATGTCCTTCTCCTGGACGAACTGACCGCCGCCCTGCCGACCGATCTGGTCGACCGGGTGCTGCGGGTCGTCCGCGCCCAGGCCGACACCGGGCGATCCGTCATCTATGTCTCGCACCGCTTCAACGAGATCGCCGCAATCTGCGACCGGGCCACGGTCCTGCGCGACGGACTGACAGTGGGCGACGTGAAGATCGAACCCGGCATTGAAGAGCGTATCGTCGAGATGATGCTTGGCGGGGCCGTCACCGCCCCGACCGCGTCACCGCGCGCGCGTGCGGGCACGACCACTGGAACGCCGCGTCTCAGGGTCCGGGCGGTCGCCACCGGCACAAAACTTTCCGATGCGTCGTTCGACCTGCATCCGGGCGAAGTTCTGGGTGTGGTAGCACTTGAAGGCCAGGGCCAGGACGAGCTTTTCGACGTCCTCGCCGGTCACCGCCGCGCCAAGGCCGGCACGGTCGAGGTCGATGGCCAGCCCGTCAGCTTTCATCACCCCGCCGACGCCATCGCCGCCGGGCTGACGCTGGTGCCGGGCGACCGGGCGCATGCGCTCCTCATGTCGCGCTCGGTCCGTGAAAACATCGCCGTTCCGCTCCTTGCGCGCCTTGGCAGCTGGGGTGCAATCCCGATGCGGGACGAAGCCGATCGCGTGACATCCGCCATCGAGCGCCTGCAGATCGACACCCGCGCGCAAGGCGAGGTGCGCCGCCTGTCAGGGGGCAACCAGCAGAAGGTCACCATCGCGCGCTGGATCGCGAAGGGGGTGAAGACCCTCCTTCTGTTCGACCCGACGCGCGGGATCGACATCCGCACCAAGCGGCAGATCTACGCCTTGGTGCGCGAACTGGCCGACCAGGGGGCGGCGGTACTGTTCTACACCTCGGAATTGGCCGAGGTGCGTCTGGCCTGCGACCGGGCTGTCGTGATCTTCAACGGTCGTGTCGTCGACGTGATCGATGCCAGTGATGCCGACGAGGCCACGCTGATGCGGGCGGCCTATGGCCTGACCGAAGCCGAGAAGGTGGGTGCATGACCCTTGGCGTAGCCCCCCCACCCTCTCCCTCCCCCACGCGGGGGGAGGGAAGCGCCCTGGACCGGCGTCGCGCTGCGCCGGGCCAATCGACCATTCCTCCCCGCCATGAGGTGGCGCGCGCTTCCACAGGCTGCAGGTCC
>JBIJDO010000211.1:0-5464 GCA_044344105.1 Tabrizicola sp. | reverse complement strand
AGGCCGGCATCTTGTGGCCGGGGTCGGGCTGCAGATCGAAGGTCCAGACCTCCGCCTCGCGGTGGAGCGTCCGCCCGACCTGCCAGGTCACGCCCTTCGCGACGCATTTCGCGCCAACCCCCAGCCGGTCCAGGATCTCCAGCGACCGCTTCGACCAGCAGATCGCCCGGCTGCCCACCGACACGACGTTGTTGTCGTCCAGGACTACGGAAGGAACCCCGTATTGTGCCAGGTCGATGGCCAGCGCCAGCCCGATCGGCCCGGCCCCGACGATCACGACCCTGTGCCGGGGCTCCGGGCCGCGAAGGCCCGGTGGCGGCACGTAAGGAAAGGGACGATAGTCATAGGGCATCAGGGATGCTCCCGCCGGATCAGGCGCTTGACCGACCGTCCGCCAAGGTAGCCGACCACCAGCCCCGGCAGCGCGATGACCTCGATCATGCCCGGCCCGCCTGGCAGCCCGTTGATCACCAGCACCAGGATCATCAGGCCCAGACAGCCAAGGCTGACCGCCAGCCAGAACCACAACTCGCCCCGCGTCGGGCCATGCCGGAACGGGTTCGGCTTGGGATCAGTCATGGCAAACCCTTCTCTCGCCGCATGTCACGTCTCATCCCTGCAGGGCCGCCCACATCTCCAGATCGCGCGCGGCGGTCCAGATGCGGGGATGCGCGATCCCCCGCGCCTCGTCATGGGCGCGGGAGACGTTGAAGGGCAGGCAGTGTTCGTAGATCGCATAGTCGCGGAACTTCGGGTCGCATTCGGCGCGGGCAGCGTCCCAGGCCTCCTTCAATGACCCGCCCCGCGCCGCCACCCGCGCGACGGGCGCGTAGGTCGAGGTCACGAAATCCGCCGTCCGGTCCAAGGCCCGGTTCACAGCCTTCGCTCCCATGACCGCATCCCCGCGACCGGGGGCAATCGCGTCAAGGTCATAGGCCCGGATCGCCTCCAGCGTCATGCCCCATTCGGCGAAATGGCCGTCGCCGCAATAGCAGGCGGAATGCGCCTCGACGATGTCGCCGGTGAACATCACGTTCTGGTCGGGGACATGGATCACCGCATCCCCTGCCGTATGCGCGCGCCCGAGTTGAAGGATGTCCACCCGCCTTTTGCCGAGCCAGACCGTCATCCGGCCGTTGAAGGTGGTCGTCGGCCAGGTCAGGCCCGGAATGCTCTCATGCCCCTGGAAGAGCCGAGGGAACCGCTGGAATTCGCTGTCCCAGTCCTCCTGCCCGCGCTCGGCCACCATGTTGCGGGCGGCTTCGGACATGATCACCTGCGGCGCGTTGAAGGCCGATGCCCCCAGCACCCGCACCGCATGGTAGTGCGTCAGCACCACATGGCTGATCGGCTTGTCGGTCACGCCCCGGATGCAGTCGATCACCTTCCGCGCCAGGCGCGGCGTGGCCTGCGCCTCGACCACCATCACGCTGTCCTCGCCGATGATCACGCCCGAATTCGGGTCCCCCTCGGCGGTGAAGGCGTATAGCCCGTCGCCGATGTCGGTGAAGCTGATCTTCTTCTCGGCAAGGTCCCCCTGAGAGGCGAAAGGTTTTGTCATCTCAGGTCCTTGCGTAAGGGTCTTCAAGTGCTGCTTCAACTTTGCCCGCACAGTCGCCAAAGCCGATGATGTAGCCGTCGCCTCGCGCCATGCCGCGCAGGATCAGCGTGTCGCCATCCTCGATGAAACTGCGGCTGGCGCCGTCCACCGCGAACGGCTCCTTGCCGCCCCAGGACAATTCCAGCAGGCTGCCCCGGCTGTCCTTCGTCGGGCCGGAGATCGTGCCCGATCCCAGAAGATCGCCCGCGTTCATCGGGCACCCGCTTGTCGTGTGATGCGCCAGCTGCTGGGCCGCCGAATAGTACATCTCGCGGTAGTTTGTCCGGCTGATGATCGTCTCGCGGCCCCCGACGGGGGTCAGGCCAACCTCCAACGCGATGTCATAAAGCATCGGCCGGGGCTCCTGCAGATGCGGCAGAAGCGGCACCTCGCGGGGCGGGGTCGAACAGCGGAACGGCTCCAGTGCCGCCTTCATGACGATCCAGGGCGAAATCGTCGTCGCCGTCGCCTTGGCCTGGAACGGCCCCAGAGGCTGATACTCCCAGGCCTGGATGTCCCGCGCCGACCAGTCGTTCAGAAGCACATAGCCGAAGATCATCGCGTCGGCCTCGGCGACCGTGACCGGCCCGTCGCTGGCCGTACCGACCACCGCGCCCATCTCAAGCTCGATGTCGAACCGGGCGGAGGGGCGGAAGGCGGGCAGGACATGATCCGGCCCCTTCACCTGCCCCCAGGGCCGCCGCACCGGGGTCCCCGAGACCACGACCGAGGACGCCCGCCCGTTGTAGCCGATCGGGATATGCAGCCAGTTCGGCGGCAGCGCATTCTCCGCGCCCCGGAACATCGTGCCGACATTGGTCGCATGGTGCCGCCCGGCATAGAAATCGGTGTACTCGCTGACCAGAAAGGGCAAATGCAGGTCCACCCCGGCGCGCGCCACCAGATGCGGCTCGACCGCCGCCCGCTCTGCCGAGCCTTCCGCCAGCAGGGCCACCAGCCGTTCGCGCAGCGCTGCCCAGACCTGCGGCCCCGCCTCCATCATCTCGTTCCAGTAGGGCAGGTCGAGAAGCGGTGCGCCCGGCAAGACCAGCACCCCCGTCGCCTCCAGCGCGCAGACATCCAGCACGAAGTCCCCGATCGCCACCCCGCAGCGCGGCTCCTCGCCCGGTCGCGAGAACACACCGCAGGGCAGGTTGTTCAATGGAAACGGATCGTCCGGCGCATTGGCGCTGTCGACCCATGAGCGGAGAAGCGGCATCTACCCTCTTTCATACTGGTGCAAATATCCCGGGGGTTTGGGGGCTGGCCCCCAAGTCACTTGACGCCCGGCGTCCCGTCGAACTTCTTGTCCAGGCTCGCCCAGCAGTCGATGTAGTCATCCTGCATCGGCGCGGTCTTCGCCGCCCATTCCGTGAGATGCTGCGGGAACCGCGTCTCGAACATGAAGGACATCGTCTCTTCCAGCTTCTCCGGTTTCAACGCCGCATTCGTCGCACCTTCAAAGGCGGTGCGGTCCGGGCCATGCGGCAGCATGCAGTTGTGCAAGGACATCCCCCCCGGCACGAACCCCTTCGGCTTCGCGTCATAGATGCCGTAGATGTTGCCCATCAGTTCCGACATGACGTTCTTGTGGTACCACGGCGGGCGGAAGCTGTTCTCCGCCACCAGCCACCTTTCCCGGAAAAGGACGAAGTCGATGTTCGCCGTCCCCTCCAGCCCGCTGGGCGCGGTCAGCACGGTGAAGATCGACGGGTCCGGATGGTCGAACAGGATCGCGCCCACCGGAGAATAGGTCCTGAGATCATACTTGTAGGGCGCATAGTTGCCGTGCCAGGCCACCACGTCCAGCGGCGAATGCCCGATCCGGGTCTCATGAAACTGCCCGCACCATTTCAGGATCACGCGGGACGGGGCATCCCGGTCCTCGAAGGCCGCCACCGGTGTCTTGAAGTCGCGCGGGTTGGCCAGGCAATTCGCCCCGATCGGCCCGCGGTGCGGCAGGGTGAAGGGCGGCCCGTAGTTTTCGCAGACAAATCCCCGCGCCGGACCCTCCAGCACCTCGACCCGGTAGACAAGGCCGCGCGGCAGCACCGCGATCTCCTTCGGCTCCAGGTCGATCACCCCCAGTTCGGTGCAGAACCGCAGGCGCCCCTCCTGCGGCACCACCAGCAATTCCCCGTCCGCCGAATAGAAGTACGCGTCCTCCATCGACGCCGTCACGGTATAGACATGCGCCGCCATCCCGGTCTGGGTCGCCACATCCCCCGCCGTCGTCGCCGTCCGCATGCCCGTCACCCAGGTCAGGCTTTCGTTCCCGTGCGGCACCGGGTCCCAGCGGTACTGGCCCAGGGACACCACATCCGGCAGCACATGCGGCGCGGATTTCCAGTGCGGCACGTCGATCTTTTGGAACCGGGTCACATGCTTCACGCTGGGCCGGATCCGGTAGCACCAGGTCCGCTCCGGATGCGGCTTGGTGAAGGCCGACCCCGACAGCTGTTCGGCATAAAGCCCGTAGGCGCATTTCTGAGGGCTGTTCTGCCCCTGCGGCAGCGCACCCGGCAGGGCCTCGGTCTCGAAGTCGTTGCCGAAGCCCGGCATGTAGCCTGTCGTCACCCCGGTGCCTTTGGCGGCGCGGATCATCCCGTTCGGCAATGCATGATGGGTCATGAAGGGCCTCCCGCACCGACTGGCCCAAACATTAGTTGCATCTGCAACCAAGTCAAGCTTAACATGACAAGCAATTCCGGACCGGATACATCCCGCGCATGACACAGGCGATCCTCCACGACTTCTGGCGATCCTCCTCGGCCTACCGGGTCAGGATCGCGCTCAATCTCCTTGGCATTCCCCATGACAGCGTGCCCGTCGACCTTGCGGCGGGCGACCAGCGGTCGGAGGCGCATCTTGCGGTCAGCCCGCAGGGCCTGGTGCCGGTTCTGGACATCGACGGTCTTCGCCTCACCCAGTCGCTCGCGATCCTGGAATACCTGGACGAGACCCGCGCCGCCGGGTTCCTGCCGGACGATCCTGCCGGCCGCGCCCGTGCCCGCGCGCTGGCCCATGCCGTCGCGATGGACATCCAGCCGCTCTGCAACCTGCGCGTGGCCCGGCATGCCGTCTCGCTGGGCGGCCAGGCCACGATGGAAGGCTGGATGCATCACTTCATCACCCTCGGCTTTCAGGGCCTGGAACCGATGCTGACCGGCGACACCCCCTTTGCCACCGGCGACCGCCCCGGCCTTGCCGACATCTGCCTTCTCCCGCAGGTCTACAACGCCCGCCGCTGGGGCGTGGACATGGCCGCCTTCCCCCGCATCGCCGCGATCGCCGCGCGGATGGAGGCGATCCCGGAGGTCGCCGCCGCCCATCCCGACCGCGCCAGACCGGATGCCTGAGCCATGGTCGGCACGGACGCAAGCGGGACCTTCGACCTGCAGGACTTCCTGCCCTACCTGCTCAACCAGGCCGCCGAGGCGACAAGCCGCAGCTTCGAGGCGGTCTACAAGTCCGGCTACGGCATGACGCGCACCCAGTGGCGGGTGATGGCCAACCTCGGCCGGTTCGGCGCGATGACCGCGCGCGACATCTGCCGCATCAGCCATATCGAGAAGACCAAGGTCTCCCGCGCGGTGGCGGGAATGGCGGCGACGGGTCTCTTGATCCGCGCGACCAGCGACCGGGACCGGCGGGTGGAGAACCTGGCCCTTACGCCGAAGGGGCGCGAGGTCTATGTCGAGATCGGCCAGCGCGCGTTGCGCTTCGACGCCGCGCTTCGCGACCGCCTCGGCCCCGATGACGCCGCCCGGATCGACAGCCTGTTGCGCGGGATTATCGCGCTGCGATCCGATTAGGCCGATCCCGAGGACTGACGACGCCTCCTCGTGCGACTTCGTCTCCTCG
>JBIJDO010000409.1:0-2937 GCA_044344105.1 Tabrizicola sp. | reverse complement strand
CACCAGCCGCCTTTGTCCGGCAAAGAACCGCCGAACGAGATGGCTTTTGAAAATGGCAAAGCCGTCGATCGGCGCAACGGGTGAAGGCTGTCCTGGCGTGGACCAGTGTCATGGAACCTGCCGTGCGAGGCCTTGGGCCGCTGGGGTCCTATGTGGTCGACGTGTACGGCCTGGCAGGTGCAGCCATGCCCCCGAAGGTCCTGGGCCTGCTGACCGCCCGGTTCGTCCGGCGGAATGCGGGAACATTTTTCCCTTTTCCGCGTTTTCCACGCAGGGCTCCCGCACCTGCATGTCCCGGTCGGCCCGGTTCTTGGGCCACGCGCCTTGCTCCGGGGGCGGGCAGCAGCACGAAGCGTGAACATATTTACTTTGAAAGGACTCGTCATGACGAAATCGGAAATGAAATCCGCCACTGGAGCATCGATGGCCGAGATGGCCGGCCAGATGTCTGAAGACATGAAGGATACCGGTCGCGACCTTGCGCAAACCGGGAAGCAGATGCTTTCCGACGCCAAATCGAAAGTCTCCGAGGCGGTGTCCGGTGTTGCAGCCGAAGCGGGAGAGCGGCTCGACTCCACGAAGAACCGCATCGCGGAAGAGGGGGACCGCATGGCGGATTCCTTGCGCGAAATCGCTGGGCAGAATGAAGACGGCGGCATCCAGTCCCGGATGCTCGAGTCGGTCGCCTCGGGTCTGACCACGATGACCGACTCGCTACGTCAGGCCAATCCGTCGGCGATGATGTCCAGCGTCCAGCGTTTCGCTCAGCGCAACCCGTTGCTTTTCGCGACCGGTGCGGCGGTCGCCGGTCTTTTGGTGGCGCGGGCGCTCGCCGGGTCGTCGTCCTCCGCGTCCCAGGGTCGGGTCCATGATCGCGCGTATGATCGCTCCGGGCCGGAAGGTGCCACGTTTGGCTACGACGGCGACAACGAAGACGTCCCGTTCGGTGTCCAGTCATGATGGACGGAGCACCCGCAGGCGATGGCCGGTCGGCCGGGCACGAACGCGGGACAAGCGGTGCCGGGCCAGACAGCCGTTTTGCTGGCCTCGGCACCCTTCCGCTTCTGCGCCGAGTGCTGGAAAACCTCGGCGCAATGATGCACGGCGAGTCCGCGTTGTTGAAGGCCGAGCTGCGTGAGACCGGCAGATCCTACGCCACTGCCGCAGTCGCGTCGGTCGTCGCCGTCATCGCGGTCGGGGCGTTCGTGAACTTCCTGGGCCTGGCCGCCGTCGCCGGTCTCTTGGCGGCAGATCTGCCCTTGTGGGCCGCCGCCTTGATCTGCGCAGGGGCACTGGTCCTGATCGCCGCCGGCGCCGCGATCTACGCGCTTGGGGCCGTCCGGTCCGCAGACCCTGTTCCACGGCGGACGATCGACAACATCCGAAGGGATTTCAGGGCGATGAGCGATGCCCTGCGGCGCGAAGGGGATTGAAAGTGACCGATGATCCGCAAGAGGCCGAATTTAGCCTGTCACGCCGACGCGCCGAGACGGCAGAGCTGATAGGCGAACTTCGCTCGCGGGCGACGGTGGGCTACCTTTCGCGTCAGGCGGCGGGCAAGGCGCTTCCGGCGCTGGCAGGTCTCGGCCCCGCCGCGGGACGAACCGTCGCGCGGAGCCCAGTTGGCACAGCCCTGCTGACCGCCGGGCTCGGCTGGATGTTCTTCGCCCCCGAACCGGACCTTCCCGGCATCGCCCGCAAGGCCGCCACACGGACCCGTGCGGCGGTGTCGGGGACGGCAACCACCATCAGCGAAACCGCGTCAACCGCGCTCGAGAAGGCAGAGGATGCAGCCGGATGGCTCGCCAACAGCGGACGCGAGATCGCTGGCCACGTCCAGGACATGGGTTCAACCGTCTCGGCGGCCATGCGCCGGACAGCGAATGCAGCACCCGGTGTCGATAGAAGCATAATGCTCGCGGCTGCTTTTGCCGGCGGCATCGCCATGGGCCTGATGCTGATGCGCCGCGGCCAATGACGAATTGACTGCCGTGTCGGTGAAGCAAGTCTTTCTTGATCTTGCCAAAGTGCCTCGCGCCCTGCGCCGGGCGTGGCAGCGCGTTTCGGATCAGCGCGTCGGTCTGCTTGCGGCTGGGGTTGCCTTCTACGGACTTCTGTCGCTGTTCCCCGGCATCGCTGCCCTGATGGCACTGGTCAGTCTCTGGATGACACCACAGGACATCCTCGGTGCGGCGGACTCGCTTCGCACAGTCGTCCCGGAGGAGGCAGCCGGCATCGTTTTCTCTGAACTGGAGGCCATCGTCGCCGCCCCGAATGGCGGGCTGCAACTCGCGGCGCTGGTCGGGTTCTCCTTCGCGCTCTACTCGGCATCGCGCGCGGTGAGCTCGCTGGTAGACGGTGTGGCCGAGGTGCAGAGCCGGGCCCCGGACGAGGGCTGGTTCCACCAGTTTTTGCGACGAACCGGGCTGACCTTTCTTCTGGTTTGCATCGCAGCGCTGACCATGGCATCTGTGGTCATCGTTCCTGTGGTGATCGAAATCGTGCTCCCGACCTCGCAGGCGGCACCGCTCGTCGCGCTTTTGCGCTGGCCGCTCGTCGCGTGCTTCATCCTCCTGGGAATCTCCGCCGTCTACCACTATGCCCAGCCCGCGGACAGCACGCCTCCGGCACGGCTGAGACCGACCCCCGGCGCCATCGTCGCCTCGCTCGTGATTTTGCCGGCGTCGATCGGGTTTTCACTCTATCTTCAGACGGTCGGCGGCTATAGCGCCACTTTCGGCGCGCTTGGTGGGGTTGTCACCCTGCTCATGTGGCTCTGGCTGTCGGCCTATATCGTGATCGCCGCGGCTGCCATCGACGCCGAGATCGACCCCTTGCCGCAGCCGAACCCCGCAGCGAAGGTCGCCGTGGAATCGGCGCAAGCAGATTGAACACGGGGCCGGTACGACCGGCGCGGGTATGATACGGCGACCACCG
>JBIJDO010000043.1:0-12353 GCA_044344105.1 Tabrizicola sp. | reverse complement strand
TTACCGGCGGATACCCCTTTGCGGGCGGTTCGACCGTCGAGGTGTCGGTTGACGGCAATCCCTATCAGCTGTTCACCGATGGCGAATGGGCCTGGCCGGGCAGCCCGGAGGAGGACGCCAAGCTGATGGCGGCCATGAAGGCCGGGACGACGGCGGTCCTGACCGCGCGGTCGGGCAGGGGGACGCAGACGGTCGACACGTTCTCGCTCCGCGGGTTCACCGCCGCGATGGAAGACGCCGAAAAGCGCTGCCAGTAAGCACTGGTCCACGGCAATGGGCGCCCCCGCACGGGGCGCTTTTCTTTTGCGCATCCCTGCCCTATATCCGCGCCAGCAACAGATCGCCTGTGACAAGGCTCCATTCAAGGATCTGCCACCATGACCACCCCCATCACGCAAGACGTGCTGACCCTGCCGCGCAAGGTCCCGGCGTCGGACAAGACCAACATCGTCGGCCTGACCCGCGATGCCCTTCGCGCCGCCCTGATCGCCGCCGGAACGCCCGAGAAGCAGGCCAAGATGCGGCTCGGGCAGCTTTGGCAATGGGTCTATCACTGGGGTGTGCGCGATTTCGCGCTCATGACGAACCTCGCCAAGGACTACCGCGCGCTTCTGGCCGAGCGCTTCACCATCGACATCCCCGAGGTTGTCACCCGGCAAGTGTCCGAAGACGGCACGCGCAAATACCTCGTCCGCATCGCCGGGGGGCATGAGGTCGAGGTGGTCTATATCCCGGAGACGGATCGGGGGACTTTGTGCATCTCCTCCCAGGTCGGCTGCACGCTGACCTGTTCCTTCTGTCACACCGGCACGCAGAAGCTGGTGCGCAACCTGACGGCGGCGGAAATCGTCGGCCAGGTGATGCTGGCCCGCGACGATCTGGACGAATGGCCGGTGCAGGGCGCGCCGAAGGAAGAGGTCCGCCTGATCTCGAACATCGTCCTGATGGGGATGGGCGAGCCCCTGTACAATTTCGACAACGTCCGCGACGCGATGAAGATCGTGATGGACGGCGAGGGCATAGCACTTGGCCGCCGCCGGATCACCTTGTCGACCAGCGGCGTCGTGCCCGAGATTGCCCGCACCGCAACAGAGATCGGCTGCCTTCTGGCCGTCAGCTTCCACGCGACGACCGATGCGGTGCGCGATGTCCTCGTTCCGATCAACAAGCGCTGGAACATCGCGACCCTGCTTGAGGCGCTGCGCGACTACCCGAACCTGTCGAATTCCGAGCGGATCACCTTCGAATATGTCATGCTCGACGGCGTGAACGACACCAGGGAAGACGCGCACCGGCTGGTGAAACTCTTGGAAGGCATCCCGGCCAAGGTCAACCTGATCCCGTTCAACGAATGGCCGGGTGCGCCCTACAGGCGGTCCTCGGGCAACCGCATCCATGCCTTTGCCGACATCCTCTATCACGCAGGCTTTGCCACCCCGATCCGCACCCCGCGTGGCGAGGACATCATGGCGGCCTGTGGTCAGTTGAAGTCGGCCACCGAGCGGGCGCGGAAATCGAACGCCGAAATTGCGGCAGAGGCAGGGCTTTGATGGCCAAGGCGACGCCCCCCAATGCCAAGGCTGACAAGCCGAAAAGCCCAGCCGAATGGGCGCATGACCGGCTGGTCGCCTATATCCGCAACTTCGAAAGCCAGCTCGATGCCCGGCAGGAAATCGCCATGGGCTTTGCGTCGGACGAAACCGGGGTGCTCAGGATCGAGGGCCTGGGCTATTTCGACCCGGACATCCTTACTTTCTACGGGCGCGACGAGGCGGGGGCCAAGACGCAGCTCATCCAGCATGTGACGCAGCTTTCGGTCACACTGCGCGCCGTGCCGAAAGTCGCCGAAGGGGCCGCGCCGCGCCGCATCGGGTTCCAGCTGACCTCGGGCTGGATCGGCGGTGATGCCGGGGACGCCTCGGTCTAGGTGCTTGCGCGCGTATTTGTCTTGCCCTGACCCCCGTGACAGGCCAGACCGAATAGGCTATGGGGCAGGAACCCGCCGACCAGAAGGATCAGACGCATGGCCGACCGCAAAGAGACCCAGCATGCCCATGGCTCGATGGACATCCGGGAACAGGAAAAGACCTTCGAGGGCTTCATCCGGCTGTCGGTCTGGACGGTCTGCATCACGATCGGCATCCTGATCTTCATGGCGCTGGTCAACGCCTGACCGCGCGCAACAGCTGTCGGAGGCTTCATGCGGCATCTCTTCCTCCTCTTCGTGCTGCTGGGCCTCGCGGCCTGTGCCCAGCCGAAATGGGCACCTGAAGAGCAGGTCCAGGCCGCGCGCTATGTCGCCGGCCCACCGACCTACATCACGCTCTACACCGTGGTGAACAAGCGCAACGGATCGGGGGCGCATTCGGCGATCCTGGTCAATGCGTCCGAACGGGTGATCTTCGATCCGGCGGGTACCTGGTATCATCCGCAACTGCCCGAGCGGAACGACGTGACCTTCGGCATGACCGACAAGGCGATCAACTTCTACATCGACTACCACACCCGGGTCACCTACGACACGATCGAGCAGAAGGTTCTTGTGTCCCCCGAAGTGGCGGAACTGGTGCTGCAGCGGGTCAAGGCCTACGGGGCGGTCGCGAAAGGCATGTGCACGGTCGGGACGTCAGGCGTGCTGCGGGGCGTGCCTGGGTTCGAGAGCCTGCCAGCGACATGGTTTCCGAGGGTGCTGTCCCGGGAGTTCGGCAAGCTGCCCGGTGTGACCACGCGGGTCATCACCGACGAGGATGCCGATGACAACACCGGCGTGCTTCTGCTGCAGCGGGACGGCACGCCGCTCTGACCCGCCGCACCTGCTTGAACACCGCGCGGGATGCAGTAGGCTTCGCGCCGGTGGCTGCGGGAAAGGCTGGGCTTTGCGCATCTTCGGGGTAATCCTTGCCGGAGGCGAGGCCCGCCGGATGGGCGGTGCTGACAAGGCTCTCCTGCCGCTTGCAGGTCGTCCGCTGATCGCCCACGTGCTTGACCGGCTGAAGCCGCAGGTCGAAGCCGTGCTCATCTCGGCCAATGGCGATCCGGCGCGCTTCGCCCTGTTCGGTTGCGAGGTCGTGGCCGACGCCCGCCCGCAGGGACCTTTGTTCGGCATCCTTGCGGCGCTGGAGCGGGCCGGGCAGCTTGGTGCCACGCATCTCGTCTCCACGCCGGTGGACACGCCCTTCCTGCCGGGCGATCTGGTGCCGCAACTCCTCATGTCCGCCGAAACCTCCCCGTCGGGTCTGGCCATCGCCAGTGGCCCGGACGGCGACCATCCGGCCTGCGCCGTCTGGCCCCTGGATCTGGCTCCGGCCCTGGCAAGCTTCCTTGCAAGCGGAGAGGCAAAGGTCACCCGCTTCACCGATGCCCATCAGGCAGCAAGGGCGCGCTTTGGCGACGCGCGGGCCTTCCTGAACCTGAACACGCCCGAAGACCTTGCCGCCGCCGAAGCCATGCTCAAGGGTGCCGCTTGAAGACCTACGGCATCGTCGGCTGGAAGAACTCCGGCAAGACCAGTCTGATGGAACGGCTGGTGACCGAGATCACGCGCCGGGGGTACTCGGTGTCGACCGTCAAGCACGTCCATCATGCGGTCGATCTGGATCGGCCCGGCAAGGATACCTTCCGTCACCGTCAGGCGGGTGCGCGCGAGGTGGTCCTGGCCTCCGCCGACCGCTTCGCGCTGATGGTCGAACACCGGGGGCCGGAACCCGAATTGCCCGCTGTGCTGGCCCGCCTCGCGCCGGTCGATCTGGTGCTGGTCGAAGGCTACAAGCGCGACGCGCATCCCAAGATCGAGGTCTGGCGCGCCGAGACCGGCCAGCCGCTGATCCAGCCCGCCGACCCGACGGTGCGGGCGGTCGCGACGGATGCGGCACTGACCCTGCCGGTGCGGGTTCTGGACCTGAACGACACAAGTGCTGTGGCCGATTTCGTCCTGCAAGAGACCGGCCTTGCAGTTTGACCGGGTCATCGTGGTCGACTGGTCGGGCAGGGCGTCGCCCAGCCCGGCGCGGGAAAGCAAGGATGCAATCTGGATCAGCCTGTGCGAGTCAGGCCATGAGATTCAGACCTACTTCCGCACCCGGAGTGCTGCCAGCGACTGGCTTTCGCGCGCCTTGTCCGAAGGTGGCCGCCAACTGGTCGGGTTCGACTTTCCGATGGGCTATCCTGCCGGGTTCGCCCGCCGCCTGACCGGACGGGACGACGCCCGCGCCCTGCATGGCTGGCTGGCGGACCGTATCGCGGATGCCGCCGACAACAGCAACAACCGGTTTGCCGTGGCGGCGGCGATCAACCGGAAGCTGGGCGGGCCGGGGCCTTTCTGGGGCTGTCCGAAGGCGCAGTCCTATCCCGGCCTTTCGCCCCTCAAGGCGATCGACTACGCCGCGCTCGGCCTGGTCGAAAAACGCCGCGTCGAACGCGAGAACCCGCCGGCAAAGCCGGTCTGGCAACTGATGGGCGCGGGGTCGGTCGGATCGCAGGCGCTGCTGGGCATTCCGGTCTTGGTCCGGCTGGCCAGGGCCTCCGGTGCGGCGGTCTGGCCATTCGAGGCCCCCCGCGACCTGACGCTGGCCGAGGTCTACCCGTCGCTTCTGGCCCCGGCGGTCCGGGCCTCGGGCGACGCGATCCCGGACCGGGCGCAGGTCCGGCTCCTGGCCCGCGCGCTGTTCCAGATGTCGCGGCACGACCGGCTGTCGCCGCTTTTCACGGTTCCTTCCGAAGCGCGGGAAGAGGGCTGGATCCTCGGCGCGGGCCATGCCCCCCTGCTGGCCGAGGCGCTGACATGGGCGTGACAGTCTTTCATGGCCTGCATCAGGCGTTCCGGCCACAGGCCGCGCGACTTTACTGGGAGGCGTTCGGCAGCAAGCTGGGCCGCGTTCTCGGCCCGGAAGATCGCGCGCTTGCCTTCTTCCAGCGCGTCATCCGCGACGATCTGTGTTTCTCTGCGGTGGATGCCTCGGGACAGCTGGTCGGGATCGCCGGATACAAGACCACCGCGGGCAGCTTTGCGGGTGGCAACTGGTCGGATCTTGCCGCGATCTACGGCACCTTTGGTGGGCGCTGGCGCGGGTCGCTCCTCTGGGCGCTTGGCCGCGACGTCGACAACGACCGCTTTCTGATCGACGGCATCTGCGTCGGTCGGGCGCAGCGGGGTCAGGGCGTCGGCTCGCAGCTGCTTGCGGCGCTCTACGCCGAGGCGACGGCGCGCGGCTACCGCTCGATCCGGCTGGAAGTAATCGATGCGAACTGGCGGGCGCGGGCGCTGTACGAGCGGCACGGCTTCAAGGCAACCCGGACAGAAAGCCTGGGCCTTCTGCGC
The DNA here is from genome assembly GCA_044344105.1 of Tabrizicola sp. GTDB lineage: Bacteria > Pseudomonadota > Alphaproteobacteria > Rhodobacterales > Rhodobacteraceae > Tabrizicola. The sequence continues at coordinate 7,036 of JBIJDO010000043.1, read as the reverse complement.
CACGTCTTCGGCTTTGCCGCCGCAACCACCATGGTCCGTCCCCTCGCTCCTTCGCAGACCTAGCGCGGCGCGGGCTTGCCCCGGACCCGGCATCCTGTCAGAATATGATCAAATCCTGTCTGGAGGGCCGGTCCATGATCACCAAGCGCGCGTTCTACATCAACGGGGCCTGGGTTGCGCCAATCGTCGCGCGCGATTGCCCGGTCATCGACCCCTCGACCGAAGAGCCCTGCGCCGTGATCTCGCTGGGCAGCGAAGCCGATACCGATGCCGCCGTCGCCGCCGCGAAGGCCGCCTTTCCGGCTTGGGCGGCCACGTCCCCGTCCGAGCGGCGGCGCATTGTCGAAGGCATCCTCGCCCAGTACGACCTCCGCAAGGAAGAGATGGCGCAGGCGATCAGTCTGGAAATGGGCGCGCCCATCGACATGGCCCGCGACGACCAGGCGGAATGCCTGCCCTGGCATCTGAAGAACTTCCTGAAGGCCTTCGATCACCTGGAATGGGTCCGACCCCTTGGCGCGCATGCTCCCGATACGATGATCGCGCTGGAGCCGATCGGTGTCGTCGGCCTGATCACGCCCTGGAACTGGCCGATGAACCAGGTGACGCTGAAGGTGGTCCCGGCGCTTCTGGCGGGATGCACCTGTGTCCTGAAACCGTCCGAGGAATCGCCGCTGTCCTCGATGCTCTTCGCAGAATTCTGCCATGACGCGGGCGTCCCGGCAGGCGTCTTCAACCTTGTGAACGGGGATGGCGCGGGGGTCGGGTCCAGGCTTTCCAGCCACCCCGATGTCGAGATGATCAGCTTCACCGGCAGCACCCGCGCCGGGCGGGCGATCAGCGCTGCGGCAGCCCAGACGATGAAGCGGGTCACGCTGGAACTGGGCGGCAAGGGCGCGAACCTGGTCTTTGCCGATGCCGATGCGCGCGCCGTGGAACGCGGCGTGCGGCACATGATGAACAACTCGGGGCAAAGCTGCAACGCGCCCAGCCGGATGCTGGTCGAGCGGGGCTTCTACGACCGGGCGGTCGAAATCGCGGCCGAGGTCGCGTCCTCGATCAAGGTCGGTCCCGCCAGCGCTTCGGGCGGCCATATCGGCCCGGTGGTCAACAAGCGGCAATGGGACCAGATCCAGGGCTACATCCAGAAGGGTATCGACGAGGGTGCCCGCCTGGTCGCCGGCGGGCTTGGGCTGCCGGAGGGGATGAACAAGGGCTTCTACGTCCGGCCCACGATCTTTACCGACGTCAAGCCCGGCATGACCATCGAGCGCGAGGAGATCTTCGGGCCGGTGATGTGCATGATTCCCTTCGAGACCGAGGCCGAGGCGGTGCGGATCGCCAATGACACGCCCTATGGGCTGACGAACTATGTCCAGTCGCAGGACGGCGCGCGGCGGAACCGGCTGGCGCGCCAGCTTCGCGCTGGGATGGTCGAGATGAACGGCCGGTCGCGCGGGGCGGGCGCTCCGTTCGGCGGGGTCAAGGCCAGCGGTCGGGCGCGCGAGGGCGGCGTCTGGGGGATCGAGGAGTTCCTGGAGGTCAAGGCGATCTCGGGCTGGGACATCGCGGCCGAGTGAGGCTGGACGGCCGGGCCAGGGCCAGCGCCCCGAAAGGAACCTGACCTGCGGCGAGAACCGGGGGCCGGCTTAGGGCTGCGGCTTCGGCGCGGGCGTGCCAAGCGCCCCGCCGGGCCGGGTGCCAAGCCCGCCGCCCGATCCCACGCCACTGGTCTTCGGCTTGGTGAGGTCCGGCACCTTCGGCGGGGCCTTCACCGCTCCCGGCGTCGAGCCGAGCACCTTGCCGCCGCCCGTCCCGGTTTGCTGCGCCAGGCAGTCCTGGGCCTGCACCAGGGCCGGGCCGATGCCATCGACGTCGAACCCGTCGTCGATCCCCATGCCGAGCATCCGCAGATAGCGGCCGGAGTTCAGGAAATCGACCGTGTCCTGGATGCCGTCATAGGTGATCCCGCCGTAGGTCTCGTCCCAGGCCTCGCCGTTGCCGATCGCCGGCAGTCCGGTTTCCATCATCACCCAAAGCTCGAACTTCTGACCCGGCTGGAATGTCACATCGGGCTGTGACAGCAGGATCGACAGGGTGTCGTTGGGGTAGAGCCCCAGCCAGAGCGCCTGTCCGTTCTGGTAGCTGACGGTGATGTAGCAGTAGGAAAACGCCCCGGAGTCGTCGGTATAGGCCGCGCCGACCCAGTTGCCGGCCTCGAACTGGGTGCCGGGGATTTCGGCAACCTGAGCCTCGGCGGGTGTCAGGGCGGCGCTGGCCAGCAGGGCAATCAGGCTTTGGGCAAGAAAAGACGGACGCATGGACAGATCCCGGGCTTGGTTTCGCAGACCAGAATGCCGGGCAGGCGGCCATCGCGCAAGTCAGGCTTTCCGCTACCTTGTCGCCAGATTGACCGGGCCCCGTCAACAGGATAGCCCTGCCGCGCATGACGGCTTCGCGCGCGCCCTTCCTTGATGGTCTTCTGGCCAGCCTGCCGATCGTGCTGGGCTATGTCCCGATCGCCTTTTCCTTCGGGGTCGCCGCGACCCGCGCCGGAGTTTCGGCGTTCGAGGCCACCGCGCTTTCGCTGATCATCTATGCCGGGGCCTCGCAGTTTCTGGCTCTGGCCCTTCTGACATCCGGCGCGCCGGTGCTCCTTTCGGCCTTCACCCTCATCGCGATGAACCTGCGTCACGTGCTTTACGGCCCGGCCCTGATGCGCGAGGCAGGGCAGGGGGCGGACCGGCGCCACGCCTGGGCCTGGGCCTGGGGCCTGACGGACGAGGTCTTCGGGCAGGCGCTTGGCACACTCGCCCGCGGCAAGCGGTTTTCCGAGGGCTACATGTCCGGCCTGGGCCTTGGTGCCTATGCGGCCTGGGTCACGGGGACGCTTGCCGGAGCGCTTGCGGGCGGCGGCGCGCTGGACGGCTGGCCAAGCCTCAGCGCGGGGCTGGGTTTCATGCTTCCCGCACTGTTCCTGGCGCTTCTTCTGTCGATTCTCGGCCGCCGCCAGGTTCCGGTGATCGCAGTGGCAGGCGCCGCCACGGTCGTCGGAAGCCTGGCCATCAGTCCGACCGGCGGCCTTCTTCTGGGCATGCTTGCCGGGGCCATGGCCGGGGTGGCGCGCCGATGAACGCCGAGCTTCTGACCGTCGCGCTTCTGGCGGGGGCTGCAAACTGGGCGTTCCGCGCCCTGCCCATCCTGTTTCGCACCGAAAGGCTGGCGACGTCCGGCTGGTTTGGCCGGTTTCTGGAAGCGACCGGTCCGGCGGCGATCTCGACCTTGTTCGTTGCTGCAGTGCTGCCGCTCCTGATCGCGGACGTCGCCCGGCTGGTTCCCCTGGTCACCGGCACGCTCGCCGTGCTCGCGGTCCATGCCGCCCGCCGCTCGGTTGTCCTCGCGACGCTGGCCGGGGCGCTGGCGCATGGCGTGACCGTCTGGGCGCTTGGCTGACGCAAGGCTTGCGCCAGGGCTGCCGATGCGCGACCATCGGTCCAGCGCAGGAGCCTGCCATGCTGGAGATCAGTCCACCGAAGGTCGTGCATGTGATCTATCTTGCCCGCGAAGCAGCGGTTGGGGCGGGCGAACTGCACGCCTTCATCGGCGGGCTGAACGATGACGAGAAGGCGCATCTCACGGCGATCGCCTGGGTCGGGCGCGGGGCTTTCGAGCCCGAGGATTTCGCCGAGGCCGTTGCCACCGCGACCGCCGAGGCGACGACGCCCACCGCCGACTACCTGATGGGCATGCCGCATCTGGCCGAGAACCTTGAAGCGGGCCTCGATGCGCTTGGGATCGACGTCAGCGGCGAAGAGGAAGACTTCCTCTGACTTTCGGCCTCGCGCCGATTGCGACAGGCAGATTTCTTGACAATCACCCCGTCGTCCGCCAAATACCGCGCGATGGTGCGGGGCAGTAGCTCAGTTGGGAGAGCGCGTCGTTCGCAATGACGAGGTCAGGGGTTCGATCCCCCTCTGCTCCACCAGACCCTCCTGACTTGATCTGACGCGGTCCCTGCAGGACGGCGTGACTTTCCGGTGCGCCTCTGCCAGCCTGCCGTCCGCCAGGTTTGGACAGGCGAGGGGAGGGGTTATCCATGGGACAGAAGGTTTGTCTCGTCACCGGTGGCGGGCGCGGGATCGGGGCGGCGGTCGCGCGCGAGATGGCGGGGCGCGGCTACGCGCTGGTCCTGATGTCGCCGTCCGACAGCTGTGTGGCGCTGGCCAGCGAGTTGGGCGGCGTGGCCCGGCGCGGGGTGACGCAGAACCCCGAGGATCTTCGGGCCATCGTCGATCTTGCCCTTGGCAGCCATGGCCGGATCGACGCGGTCCTGAACCACACGGGCCACCCGCCCAAAGGCGATCTTCTCGCGATCAGCGATGACAACTGGGATCTGGCCAATGATCTGATCGTCAAGTCGGTTGTCCGCATGGCCCGTCTGGTGACCCCGGTCATGGAAGCGCAGGGGTCGGGTGCGATCGTCAACGTGACGACCTATGCCGCGCTGGAACCCTCGCTCTGGTTTCCGGCCTCCTGCGTCTACCGCGCCGGGGTGCAGGCCTTTGCCAAGCTTTACGCCGACCGCTACGGCCCGGCAGGCATCCGGATGAACTGCCTCGCGCCGGGGTTCACCGACAGTCTGGACGTGGCCAGGTACGGCGAATTGGCCGCCCTGAAACGCATCGCCCGCGTCGAGGAACAGGCGAAGGCCGCAGCCTTCCTTCTGACCGACGATTCCAGCTACGTCACCGGCCAGACCCTGATCGTCGACGGCGGCGTGACGCGCAGCATCTGAAAAGAAGAAGACCTGCAAGCCACGGGGAGGCTTGCAGGTCCAGGCCGGGGGCGAGGGGGTCGACCGCCGGCCGATTGCCGCAACAGGGACATTGCGGGCTCAGTTGCGCGAAGGATAGATGCCCTCCAGCGCGATAATGTAGTTCAGGCAGAGGCTGGGCTGCATGTTGTCATGCGGCTGGCCGCCCCCGGTAAAGGCAATGGACAAGGGGTTCAGCGCCACGGTCGGACTTACCTTGTCGGAAAAGGTCTGTGACCGCGCAAACATGTCGCCCTGCGCGCGGTCGGAAGAACTTGGAACGTTGGCGACAACCAGGTCATGGGTATGGGGTGGCACCTGGGCAGGAGAAAGCGTGACGGCCTCCTGGCCCATCGCGTCGCCGGGGGCGCGCGGCGTCAGCCCGCTGCCGGACCCGGCATGGACGGGCACCCGCCCGCGCAGGTCCGGCAGGTTGAACAAGGCCACGCCGTCGCCGCCGTAGGTGGTGCCAAGCAGCGTATAGAGCGCGGAGTACTGCGCAATCTCAAGGCTCTGGCCGTTGCAGAACGCCCAGCCCCTGGGTTCGAAGGTTCCCCCGAACAGAATGATCGACCCCAGGATCGGCTCCATGTCCCCGCGCACCATGCCCCTGCGACGCACCGAGACTGGCACATCGTTTCATGTTTGCTATCGCAGACGCCGTCCCCGCTCTGTGACAAAACGCACATCCTGACGTTGAACGACACCGCGCCGGTATCAGCCGGGACGAAAACTCACCACGGGCCGCCATAACAACTGCAAGTAATGGTCGCAGTCGCCAAGCTTGCGTCATGATTGCGTCAAGCTTTATGCGAACAAGCGGGTCCGGGTTGGACAGGCCTCTGCACGCCGCAGGTCGCCAGCCGCCGCAAGGGAAGGGCAGCATGCCGTCAGAGCGTCAGAAGGTTGCTGTCATCGGCGGCGGGGTCGGGGCAATCACCGCGACCTATGCGATCACGACGATCCCCGGCTGGCAGGAAAAGTACGACATCACGCTCTATCAGCTTGGCTGGCGCTGCGGCGGCAAGGGCGCCTCGGGCCGCAATGCCGCGCGGCATCAGCGGATCGAAGAGCATGGCCTGCATATCTGGGCCGGGTTCTACGAGAACGCCTTCCGCCTGATGCGGGACTGCTATGACACGATGAACCGGACCGGCATCCGGTCCCCTGACGCGCCACTGGGCACGCTGGACAAGGCGTTCAAGGGCCTGTCGCATTTCCTTCTGGCCGAGGACATGCCGCAGCCCGACGGTTCCGTCAGCCTGCATCCCTGGCGGGTGGACTTCCCGCCGAACGACGAAAAGCCGGGTACGGGCGGGCTGCTGCCCACGCCCTTCGCCTATTTCCAGATGCTGGCCCGCGCGGTCGCCGAATTGATCGAGCGCGGGCTTGCAGGCCCGGCACCTGCGGCCAACAGCCACCGACTGCCGGACGGCCTGGGTGCGGGTCTTGCCCGCCTTGGCCTTTCGCCGACCGCGCGGTCGCCGTTCCATGCTTTGGCCGATCTGTCGAAGCGGCTCTCGTCCGATGCCCGCGCCCACAAGACGCAGGACACGCTTCTTCTGGCGGCACTCGCCGCCCATGCGCAGGACTGGCACCATGCGCGCATGGCGGCGGCGGGGCCGGGCGACGAAGCGCGGCGGATCGGCGACATGATCAGCCTCGCCTCGGCCTTCTTCCGGGGCGCGATCGACAGCGGCCTCTTCCGATCCGGGTTCGACGCGATCGACAACTGGGAGATCAGCGCCTGGCTTCTGCACTACGGGGCCAGCACCGACGCCGTCAATTCTGCCATCTTCCGGGGCTGCTATGACTATGTCTTCGGCTATCCGGGCGGCGTGACCGAGGATCGGGGCGTCGGTGCGGGCACCGCGATCCGGGGGCTGTTGCGGCTGGCCTTCACCTACAGGGGCGCCCTTTTCTACAAGATGCAGGCCGGGATGGGCGACACCATCTTCGGCCCCTACTACCAGGTCCTGAAGGCCCGCGGCGTCAAGTTCCGCTTCTTCACCGCCGCGCGGCACCTGCATCTCGACCGCGACAAGCTTGGCGTCAGTGCGATCGACATGGTCGAACAGGCCGAAGTCCTGTCTGGAGACTACCAGCCGCTGGTGGACGTCAGGGGGCTGCCATGCTGGCCCTCTCAGCCGGACCTCGCGCAGTTGCAACCCGGCAGCTATCCGCCCGGTATCGATTTCGAATGCGAGAAAGACCCGCCCACCG
>JBIJDO010000197.1:0-5727 GCA_044344105.1 Tabrizicola sp. | reverse complement strand
CTTCGACCAGGTGATCCTGGGCGCGTCGCTCGGCTCGATCCCCTATCTGGCCAAGGACCTGATCGCCGCCTCGTCGCGCTGGTCGGCGATGGTGCAGAATGTCGGAACCGTCGCCACCCATGCCGCGCAGTTCTGGCTGAACCGGTCGGCCGAGGACCTGGGCTGGAACCGGCTGGTGGCGGCGCACAACCCCGGCCCCGAGACCGACCTCAAGACGGTGATCACCAGCTTCACCGAACCTCTGGACACCTGGGCCGACATGTCCGACCTCATCCCGCACGAGGACTGGCCCGAAGACGGACCGGTTCAGCTCGCCTACTTCTGCAGCCCGGCCCACAACGCGGGCGTCGATCCTGCGCCATTTCAGGACCGGGTCCGGGACTGGGCGAACCGTGACCTGACCCGGATGTGGCCCGGTGCGGCCAAGGACGGCAGGTTCGACCTCTCGCTCCTCTGGGGGCCAGAGGACCAAAGCCCGGAGGACCGCTTCGCGACCCAGTATTTCCGCCAGAACTTCTATGGTTCCGAACGCTATGTCCTGTCGGTCCCCAATTCGGTGCAGTACCGCCTGCCCCCGGACGACAGCGGGTTTCAGAACCTGTTCCTTGCGGGCGACTGGACACGCTGCGGCATCAACGCGGGCTGCGTCGAGGCGGCGACGATCTCGGGCCTCGTCGCTGCCCGCGGGCTGACCGGGCATCCGTTTCAGGTGGTGGGCGAAACCGACCTCGCGCCAGACACCGGACCGGACGACCGCGCGGAGCTTGCCAGTCCCTATGCCCAGACCGCCCCCTGGCCGCTGACACCGTTCTTCGGCACCGGGGCGGTGGACGGCTGGTTCAGCTTTCATGCCATCGACGCGGCAGCCCTGCAGGCGATCCTGCCCCGGGGCATGACGCTCGCCCCGCAGGCCTTCACCCCGCAGGGCACCCACCCGGTCACGATCCTCGCCAACCGGCAGCTTGGCGTCCGCGCCTCGGCCCTGCCACGCTTTCTTGGCTTCCGGCCCTACCATGAGGCGATCATCTCGGTCGGCTGCGTCGAGGTCGACGGCCATCCCGGCACCTTCAACTATCTGCCGAATCTCTACCTCTCGAACCGCTGGGCGATGCTTTCGGGCCGCTGGTTCTACGGGTTCAACAAGCGGATGGGCAGGATCGCGATGGGCAACGCCGACTACGCCGTCGCCACACCCGAAGGCACCCCGGTCTGGTCGGCCCGCTATCAGGATCGCGGATTTCCCGGCTCCCTGATGGTCAGCCCCGATGCGGGCCGGGTCCAGACCCTTTGCGATCAGGTGATCGTCACCACTGGCAAGCTGTCGCGCTGGCAGTTCTCCAGCTTCGATTTCAGCCTTGGCAGCGCTGAAATCACCCCCGTCGCCGCCGAGGTCACGATCAAGGACAGCGCCCTGGCCGAGCTGCCCGCCGGGCGGCTGACCGCCCCGCCGCTTGCCCTGTCCGGCGATGCGGAACGCCCGCGCCACGGCCTGCCCGGCGCCTTCCGCATCCGCACCAGCTGGACCCTGTCGAATCCATTGGACTCGCGCCGAATTGCCCGGCTAGAAGCGGCGCGGACGAGACTACCATGAATTCGGCTTCCGGGGGGAAAAGGCCGATGCCGAAGGGGGACATCGAGGTCGGGGCGGGGCGCAGGCAGGTCACTGCCGTCTTCATCGACCTTGAGAATTTCAGTGCCATCGCCAGCGCGGCAGATGCCGAGGATCTGCAATCCTGGCTCGACGACTACTATCGCCAGACCCGCATCCTGATCGAGGCTGCGGGCGGCGAAGTGACCGAGTACCTCGGCGACGGCGTCGTCGCGATCTTCGGCCTGACCCGGACGGAAGAGCTGACCGCCGACCGCGCGGTGGATGCGGCGCTGCGGGCGGTGCAGTCGATCCGGTTGAGCTATCAGAACCGGATCACGGTCCGGCTGAGGGCGGGCGTGGCGACCGGCGAGGCGGTGGTGCGTCAGGGGGCCGCGGACGGCCTGCCGCGGCTGACCGGCGCGGTCACGACCCTGGCCGAACGCATCCAGGCCGAGGCCGAGCCCGGAACCGTCCTCATTGCGGAGGAAACGCGCGCCCTGTCGCGCGGACGGTTCGAGACCCGCGCGCTTGCCCCCCGCCGCCTGAAGGGGTTCGCCGAAGAAATGGCCCTCTTCGAGGTGACCGGCCGGTTGCCCGCAGGCGGCATCGACCAGCCGGAAACCTTCGTCGGCCGCGCGCGTGAGATGGCCAAGCTTATCGCCGCCGAAGGGCCGGTCCTGATCATCGGCCAGGCGGGCGTCGGCAAGACCGCCTTCGTCGGCCATGTCGCCAGCCAGTTCGCCGCGAAGTCCGTCTTCCATGGCGACGCGATCGGCTACGGCTCGTCCTACCTGCCGTTCCGTGACTGGCTGCTGGACCGGATCGGCAACCCGAACCCCGATTACACCACTCTGGCCGAAGCGTTTCCCACCCTCGCCACCCAGGACCGTCAGGCCCTCGCCCTGATCCTTGGCCTGCCCGAGGGGCAGGCGCTCTTGGCCGCGCTGTCCAGCCTGGCGCTGAAGGGCCTGATCGAAGGCGCGCTCTGGCAGGCGATCCTGACCCGGCAGAACCGCGGCCTGCTTCTGTTCGAGGACCTCCACTGGTTCGACGTCGCCAGTCTGGGCGTGGTCAACCACATCTTCGCCGCGCCCGAGGCCGGGCAGTTCCGCATCATCCTGACCAGCCGGGAAGATGCCAAGCTTGGCCGTCACCTGGCCCTGGACGGCGTCCTGACCATGGCCCTCGCCCCCCTGCCGGAGGACGACGCGCGCGTGCTTCTGGACCGGCTGGCCCCCGGCTCGCTTGACGCCGCGATGCGCGCGCAGGTCCTGCACCGGGCGGGCGGGGTTCCTTTGTTCCTGCAGCAGCTGGCCCGGCGCGGGACCTCCGCCAATGCCGCCCTCCCCGCCACGCTGATGGACCTCCTGGGTGAACGGATCGACAGCACCGGCACTGCGAAACCGATCCTGCAGCGCGCTGCGGCTCTCGGGCGCAGCTTCCGGGCGGAAATGCTGCGCGCCCTCGACGGCGATGACGGCGACCCCGTGCCGCATCTGCGCGCCGCCGCCCGTGCCGGGGTTCTGGTCGCGCGCGCCAACAATGCCTGGGAGTTTGCCCATGCGCTTCTGGCGCAGGCGGCCTACCAGTCGATGCTCCGGCGCACGCGCGAGGGTCTCCATGCCCGGATCGCCGACCTATTGCAGGACCGCTTTCCCGAAATCCTTGCGCGCGAGCCAGGACTTCTGGCCGATCACCAGCACAAGGCCCGGCAGTTCCTGCCCGCCATCGTCAGCTACCTGCAGGCCAGCCAGCGCCTCATGATGCAGGGCGCCTTCGCCGACGCCGAAGCCATGGCCCGCGCCGCGCGCAGCCTGTGCGACGACCTGCCCCAGGATCAGCGCCCCGAACTGCAGATTGCCGCGCATACCATGATCGGCTCGGTCCTGATGCAGGTCCAGGGCTTCACCGCCGAACCCGTGCGGCGCGAGTTCGATACGGTGCTCGATCTGTCCAGCGCGCAACCGGTGCTGGGTCCCAGCACGGCCCCGGCACTGCTTGGCGCGCATACCCATGCCATCATCTCGGCCGAGGAATCCCGCGCGAACCGGCTCGGCGATCTGATGGACCGCATGGCGGAGGCGGCGGGAAAGGACGCCGAGGGGATCGAGCTTCGGATCGTCGCCCTCGCCGCGCGCAACGGCACCCGGTTCTATCAGGGCCGCTTTGCCGACCAGCTGGACTGTATCGCGGCCATTCGCCCGCTGTACCGGCTGGAGAAACACGCAGGCATGATCGCGCGCTACGGCATGGACATGTTCGCCGCCGCGCAGATGTTCGAAGCCCCCTCGCGCGCGATCCTTGGCCAGACCGACCGCGTGCGCGCCCTCGTGGCGGAGACCGATGCGCATCAGGCCGCCCTGTCGATCCCGGTGATGCAGCCCTATGCCCTGGTCTGGGGATCGGTGCCGCTGTTCTATGCCGGAGATGTCGAGGCCGCAAAGACCCGGCTGCAGCGCGGGATCGCCGTCGCCGTCGCGCAGGGCGCGGTGTTCTGGCAGTTCATCGGCCAGGCCTGGTCGCATGTGATGGACCCCGACCTTGCCCGCGACGACGCGGGTCTTGCAGGCTTCGGCCAGGTCATCGACACGCTGCGGGCGATCGGTGCGAATGTCGGCGTGCCCTACTTCTCGGCGGTCCACTCCGCCCGCCTCGCCGCCGCAGGACGGACCGTCGAGGCCCTGTCCGTCTCCTCCCGCGCGCTGGCCGAAACGCAAGGGGACGGGCTGCACTGCTGGTACCCGGAAATCCTGCGGCTGCATGCCCGGAACTGCCGGGCCGCGGGTCGTGCGGTCGATGCCGACGCCGCTCTGGCCAAAGCGCTTGAGGTCGCGTCCGGACAGGATGCCGCGCTATGGCTTCTCAACGCCCATCTTGACCGGATCGCTGCCGGTGCCCCTGCGGACGGACTGGCCGGGGTCGTCGCGCGCTTCCCGGACGATGCCCGCCTCGAAGCGCTCGACACCGCCCGGTCGCGTCTGGCCCTCCCGTGACCGCAGACCGCCTGCTGTCCTTCGACCTGCCGCTCTTTGCAGGCCTTCAACCCCGCGACTTTGCCGGCATCGATGTCCCGCTCACCGAACGGCAGTTTCCGGCCTGGGGCATCCTGTTCAACCAGACCGACACGACCCGCGACGTGCATTTCCTCTTGTCCGGCACGCTCATGGCGCTTTACTGGACCGCCGAGGGGCGCGAGGTGATCTTCACCCGTTTTGCCAACGGCGCCTATTTCGGCGAGCTTGCCGCCCTGGACGAAGGCGACCGCTCGCTCGCCGTGGTGGCGCGCAGCGATGTGTCGGTGCTGTCGATCCCCGGCGCGACGTTCCGGGCCCTCTTCGACCGGGTGCCGGCGCTGCGCTGGCGGATCACCCGCGACCTCGTCGGGCGGATCCGCACCCTGACCGCCCGCAATCTGGAGCTGACCACCTACAGCGTCGAACAGCGCGTCGCCTCATTCCTTCTCGGCCTCGCGGTCGAGCGTGGCGCGCTTCGGGCGGGGGGCCGGATCACCGACGCCCCGACCCATGCCGAGATTGCCGCCAGCATCGGCTCGAACCGCGAGATGGTCAGCCGGGTGATGGGCGGGCTGGTCAAGAAGGGCGCGATCCGGACCTCACGCCAGCAGATCGACCTGATGGACCCGAAGATCCTGGCGGCAGAGTTCTAGGTCTCGCCCGCGACCAGCACCTCGGTCCCCCAGCCCTCGCATTTGCGCGCGAGGTCGGGCGGCAGCGGCCGGTCGGTAAAGAGCGTGCTGATCTCCGACAGCGAGGCCAGCCGCGCCGGGGCCGACCGGTCCAGTTTGGAATGGTCGGCAACCAGACAGATCTTGCGCGACTGCTGGATGATCGCCTTGGACACCCGGACCTCGGCCAGGTCAAAATCCAGAAGGTCGCCGTCCCGGTCCAGCGCCGACACGCCGATCACCGCATAGTCGACCTTGAACTGCTCGAAGAACTGGGTGGTCAATTCCCCCACCAGCCCGCCATCGGTCCGGCGCAGCGCACCCCCCGCCACCACGATCTCGCAGCCCGGATTGGCCACCAGCGTGTTCGCCACGTTCATGTTGTTGGTGATCACCGTGATGTTGCGATGCCCCAGCAGCTCGCGCGCGACGGCCTCGGTCGTGGTGCCAA
>JBIJDO010000209.1:0-5526 GCA_044344105.1 Tabrizicola sp. | reverse complement strand
GGCATGTAGAGCGCCTGCGTGCGCGGAGCCGAGAGGATCAGGCCCCAGAGATCCTGCGCGGCCAGTTCGGTGTCGTCGAACGCGAGCCGACCTTCGTCGCGCTGGTCCGCGATGAACCGCATGATCCCGCGCAGAAGGTGATCGGGGCCGCTCGCCTGGTAGGCGCGGCCGATCTCGGGGAAGCGGCCGACCTCGCCGATGATCAGGCGGGCGAGCGACAGCATGTCGGGGCGCATCACGGTGCCGGCGTAGGCCCAGGCAAAGCCCCAGAGATCCGCCACCATGTCGCCCGAGGGGTGCTCGAAGACGTCCAGCATCAGGTCGCGCTTGCCCAGCATCATGGCCTGGAACAAGGACTCCTTCGACGGGAAGTAGGAATAGAGGGTGGGTTTGGTGACGCCTGCCTCGGCGGCCACCGCGTCCATCGTGGTGCCGGAATAGCCCTGCGCCGCGAACACCGTCAGCGCGGCGTCGAGGATCGCGCGCTCGCGGTTCAGCCGGTTCTGCTGGCGGCGCGGGAGGGCGGTCATGTCAGCCGGTCAAGGAAGGTCAGGAGGTGGCGGTTGTAAAGGTCAGGGCGTTCCACGTTGCAGACATGGCCCGCGCCGGGGATCACCTCGAAGCGGACATCCGGGACCGGGCTTGCGTCCCAGATCCGGCCCGCGACGGCGCGGATTTCCTGCGGCGGCGCAAGGCGGTCGTGTTCGCCGGTCATCAGCAGGACGGGCATCGTGAGCTTGGCAAAGTCGAAGCGCTCCGGCGGATTGGCGAAACAGGTCAGCGCATCGCGGTAGGTGGCGGCGGGGATCGCGGCCATGCTGTCGAAAAGGGTCTGCCGCGTGGCGTCGCTTGCCTCCGGCCCGGCCAGGGCCTTGACCACAGCGGGGGCAAAGTCGGCGGGCACCTGGCCTGCGTTCAAGGGCACTTCGCGGCTGACGCGGAAGGCCTCGCGCTCGTCCGGCCCGGCTTCCGACATGCCGGTGCAGCCGCCGGAGAGGACGAGGCCAGCGAGCAGGTCGGGGTGCCGCATGGCGAAGGAGGTGGCGATCCAGGAGCCGTAGGAGAGGCCGACAAGGACCAGCCGCCGGGCGTCCAGCCTTTCGGCGACGCGCAGGATGTCGGCGCAGTAGTCGTCGACCGTTGACGGACGGGGACCAAGCGTGCTGTCGCCATAGCCCCGCAGGTCCAACGCCGCCGCACGCATCGTGGTGCCGACGGTTGCCAGCTGGGCGAGCCAGTTGGTGCGGCCTCCGCCGATGCCATGAAGGAAAAGACAGAGACGGTCGTCACCGAGGTCGGGCGTGATGGAAATTGCCAGCCGCGGGAGATCGTCGAACATCACTGCTTCGATTCGCGCCGGTTCGGGCAAGTCGGCCGCTGGTGTTTCCGGTGCCGCGGCAGCGGACAAGGCAGAAATCCCTGCCTCGAAGACCGCCTTCGTGCCTTCGCAGATCGACCGAAGCCGTGCCGCCGAGGCGAGGATCGTGGCGGTCCAGCCGATCACCGACCCGCCAGTCCCGGACGGTGACACGGTTAGCCGCGCGGCATAGGCCGCGCAGTCGCGGATGCCTTCCAGATGCCGGTAGCCGAGCACCCGGTCGCTGTCGGACAGGTAGGTCAGCCGCTCGCGGTAGACCGTCTTGTCGCCACTGACCGTGAACGCGCGCACCAAGGCCCCCTGCGGCCCCCGCTCTTCCCGGATTGTCGAGACCCACGGGTGCCAGGCCCCGCAGAAATCGCGGACCACCGACCAGACCGCATCGGGTGGTGCGGGCACATGGCCGTGGACCTGCACCACCTCGCGCCCCATCAGCTTGCGGCCTGCGCCACACCTGCACCGCGCCAGAGCGAGGTTCTCGCCCCGCCTTCGTCGCCCGGTGCATGGTCCAGTTCGTCCAGGTCGTACAGGGCGAGAACGCCGATGTAGTCCTCCATGATCTCGGAGGTATAGGGCAGCATCAGCGCGCCGCAGCGGCTGTCGCGGTACATGCGTTCCAGAGGCAGCGATTTCAGCATCGACTGCCCGCCGCAGGTGCGGATGGCAAGGGCGGCGATTTCCTGCACGCCTTCCATCACGTTGTACTGCGCGGCATAGATCCGCAGGACCTCGGCCTTCGACGGCATCCCTTTGGCCTCACTGAAGGCCTGCCACCAGAGCGCCCGCATGTTCGCGAGCCGGGCATACATCTTCGAAACCGCCACGCGCTTGGTCGCGAACATCCGGCGGTCGATGGGGGGCTGGCCGGGAACGCGGCCCTGCAGATAGGCCACGGTGAAGTCATAGGCCCCCTGAGCCACACCCATGTAGGTGGGGCTGAGGGTCGCCATCATGTGCGGCCAGTTCGGCAGCGTCTTGCCGAAGATGCCGCGCGGCATCAGAAGGTCGTCTTCGGTGACGAAAACGTCTTTCAGGATCAGGTCGCGGCTGTTCGTTCCGCGCATGCCCAGGGGGTCCCAGTCGCCCTTGACTGTCAGGCCGGTGGCGTCCTTCGGCACGACGAACAGCATGGTGTCCTCATGCCGGGGCTCCACCCCCTCGAACACCTCGGTGCAGACGATGGTGTAGTAGTCGCAGTAACCCGCCAGCGAAGCGAACTTCTTGAAGCCGTTGATCCGCCAGCCGCCCTCGACCTTGCGGCACTGGGTCTGGTTCGGCTTCGAGGTCCAGTTCTGCCCGCCTTCCGAGATGGGCTGCGAATAGATCGCCCGCTCGGCGATGGCGCGGCGGAACTGGCGTTCGCGCAAGGGGGCGAAGGCGGCCCGTTCGGCAGGGGTCAGGTTCGGCATGTCATACATGAACCGCGACCAGGCCATCGACCCGTTGTGCATGTTGAAGGTCAGCGCCGTCGCCCCGCAGTACTTGGCGATCTCGGCCCCGACCATCGCGTATTCGCCGACGGAAAAACCCCAGCCGCCGAACTCCTGCGGGATCGACAGGCCCAGGAAACCCGCTTCGGCAAGGTCGCGGTAGGTGTCGGTCGGGAACGACGCCGCGTCGTCCACCGCCCTTGCACGCGCGGCAAAGGCCGGCCCCATGGCATTGATCCGGGCCATCGCCTCGGCAACCTCGGGGCGGACGCGGGACATGTCGTAATAGTCGGCGGGGCTGCTCATCGGCATCACGGCGGGGACCCTGGACTGGTCGGTCATCAGACAATCTCCTCTTGCAGAACGCCGTCCCTGACGACGATGCGCCCGTCGAGCGCGATGGTGCAGCCGCGCATCGGCAGGTCGAAATGGCCTTCGGTGAAGCGCCCGGCATACTGGTTCGCCCCGGTGGACCACAGGAACGACCCGGCAATCGCCCGGAACTCCACCGCCTGCAGGTCGCGCCTGTCGTACATCGCGGCGCTGACCCATTTTGCGCGAGGATTGGTGCCCCAGCCGACATGGCTCATGCCATAGGCGTTCCGGTCGCCCCAGGCCTCCAGGTATTCGCGGAAATGCAGGGCATCGACCCCGTCGCCTTCGATCTTCGTGACGAAGTCATCCTCGATCCGGCAGTCGATCCGGCTGGTCAGCACCGTCTTGAACGTCAGGTTCATGTCGCCGGGGGCCATGACGATCCGTCCGTTCACGGCACCCTTGCCGGGGAAGGCGAGGCAGAGGCCCCCCGGCCAGTGCGCCACCGCGCCCGGCGTCGTGCCGAAGCCCGGTGTCCCGCCGCAAGGCGCGTCGGCAAGGTCCACCGTCAGGTCAGTCCCTGCAGAAGAAGTCACCCGCATCTCGCGCGCGTCGCGCAGCATGCCGATGCCCGCCGCGACGCGGGCAAGGTCCTTGGACCGGGGTTCGGTGCGTTCCAGGATTTCCGGGTGTTCGTTGGTGATGACCAGCAGCCGCGCCTTGCCTGCCGCCTCGATCTCGGGCCATTCCGGGGCATGGATCAGGCCTTCCACCGTGCAGTCCACCACCACCTCGACCTGGCTCAGCGCCGCGATCACCGCGCGGTTGCCCGCGATGGCCCAGGAGGTGCCGGTGGATTTGACCGGGACCGGGGCGGTCTGCGGCGGGGTCGGCATCTGGAGGTGAAAGCTTGACGCGCCCAGGTCGTGGGCCGCGAGTTCGCAGAGATGGACAAGGACGGGGCGCGACTGGGTTTCCGAAAGGATGGCGATCTGCGTGCCGGTGCCGATGCCGTTGAGCGCAAAGACCCGGCGGAAGGCGGCAAGCCATTTCCCCTCGATGCGTTCCTGCAGCATGGCCATCCCCCGATGCGCACCGATTCGCGTTTCCGCAAATTATTTTACTGATCAGTATAGTTTTCCAACAGGCCGGGGACTGTCAATGGATTTCTCGGGCCGCAGCAAGTCTTCGGAGAAATCTGATTGACAGCTCAGTCAGTCGAATGCGACGATGTTCCACCCGCATCAGCCCAGAGCGCCACATGCCGAATCTGCCGCCCAACCTGCCCCCCAGCCTGCCCCCCAGCCTGCCTCGTCGTGACCTGTCGAAGTCAAACGCGCAGTTTCGGCGCGCGGTCCGGAAGCTGCCGCTGGGCGTCGCCTCGACCTTCCGCTACTGGGGGGATGACCGGACGATCTATGTCCACCACGGCAAGGGTGGGCGGACCTGGGACATCGACGGCAATCCTTACGTCGACTACCGGCTTGGCTACGGCCCGGCGATCCTCGGCTATGCCGACGACCGGGTCGATGCTGCGGCGCGGAAGGGGATGGAGGTCGGCGGGGTCTTCGCCCTGTCGACCGAGCGCGAACTGATCGTTGCCGAGCGCATCTCGAAGATGGTTCCGGCTGCGGAACTGGTCCGCTTCTCGAACTCCGGCACCGAGGCGGTGATGGCGGCGCTGCGGCTCGCCCGCGCCTATACCGGGCGTGAGCAGTATCTTCTGGTCGAAGGCGGCTACCACGGGCTGTTCGATGCCGCGATGTGGATGTCGAACATGGACGAATGGGACCTCGGGTCGAACACCGACCCGGACCTCGTGCCCTACGGCAAGGGCATCCCGCCGACCGTCAAGCAATTGGCCCACATCACCCCGATGAACGACTTCCAGCGGCTGGAGGACATGTTCAAGCGCCACGGCGACAGACTGGCCGCCATGCTGATCGAGCCGATCCAGGGCAACTGCTGCTCCATCATGGCACGGCCGGAATATGTCCGCCTCGCCCGCGAACTTTGCACGAAGCATGGCGTGATGCTGATCATCGACGAGGTGAAGTCCGGCTTCCGCGTCGGCAAATCGGGCATCCAGGGGCTGATGGGCGTGACCCCCGACATCACCACTTTCGCCAAGGCGCTGGCGAACGGCTATCCGATTTCTGTCGTCGCGGGCCGGGAAGAGGTGATGCGCACCTTCCGTTACGGCGGGGCCAGCCACGGCGGCACCTACACCGCCCATTCGGTCAGCCTGGCGGCGGCCGAGGAAACCCTGCGCATCCTCGACGAAACCCCGGCGCTCGAAACGCTTGCGGCCTATGGCGAGCGGTTGAAGGCCGGGATTTCGACGATCCTTGATGCGCGGAAGATCGTCCATTCCTACACCGGTCATCCGTCGATGTTCGGCCT
>JBIJDO010000113.1:0-7993 GCA_044344105.1 Tabrizicola sp. | reverse complement strand
TTGTGCTTCGCAATGCCTTCAAGGGTTTCCCAGGTCAGGTTCAAACCGTCGAAATCGGCGTAGTGCCGTTCCAGCCGCGTGACGATCCGCAGGGCCTGCGCGTTGTGGTCAAAGCCGCCATAGGGGGCCATCAGGCGTTCCAGCGCATCCTCTCCCGTGTGACCGAAGGGGGTATGGCCAAGGTCATGCGCCAGGGCCACCGCTTCTGCGAGGTCGGTGTTCAGGCCCAGCACCCCGGCGATGGTACGTGCGACCTGCGCCACCTCGATCGTGTGGGTCAGCCGGGTCCGGTAATAGTCGCCTTCATGTTCCACGAACACTTGAGTCTTGTGCTTCAGCCGCCGGAAGGCGCTGGAATGGATGATCCGGTCGCGGTCGCGCTGGAAAGGTGAGCGGAACGAGGACAGCCGTTCCGGCCAGAGCCGGCCGCGACTGGCATCGGGCTGACAGGCGAAAGGGGCAAGCATCCGGCGATGTCCTTGTTCGGAGCGGTCGCGCCCCATATATTCGGCCAGGACGCCGAAGGATACGGGAACAGCCATGGAACTGACGCTGCCGCCAAAGGTGACCGACCGGGCCTATGCCCGGCTGGCCGAGATCGCCGAAGCCACCGGCGAGGCGCGGCCCCTGCGCGTCGCGGTCGATGGCGGGGGCTGTTCGGGCTTTCAATACTCGATCACGCTCGGCGATCCGGCCTCGGACGATCTGGTGCTGGAAAAGGACGGCCAGAAGGTGCTGGTCGACCAGATCAGCCTGCCGTTCCTGTCGAATGCGGTGATCGACTTCACCGACGAGTTGATCGGGGCGCGCTTCGTCATCGAGAACCCGAACGCCAAATCAAGCTGCGGCTGCGGCACCAGCTTTTCGCTCTGATGCCCGACAGCGGCATTTTTTCAGCTTTCATCGGTGCGGTGGTGGGAGCGCTGGCGTCTGTCATCTTGCAGATATCTGCACGGCGCTGGAGGATCGGTCAGGCACGCAAGTCGCTGCGTGTGGATCTCGGACTGCTCATCCGCCACATTGATGCGTCCCTGAAAAGCCTGGAAATACCGCCGGATGCGCCAGTGTTCATCCTGGCCTCACGATTGCGCTACGCCCGCTTCGAGGACCTCATGCTCACCAAAGAACGGCTCGAGCTGATCGAGGCGTTGAAGGAACAGGAGCGCGCCCGGCTTCTTATCGTCTCTATTCGCAACAGCGACATCCTGCTTGAAGAGCTGGCAGCCCGAATCGGAGATATCAAGCCAAGTGAAAGGCCAAAAGCGCTTGAGGAAGCGCGGCTGAATCTGAGGATTCTGCGTGAGACAATCTCGCATTTGCGCCTGGACGAAGTAGCAACCCAGCCGCAGACGCCAAGCAAGATGGCCGAAAGCGTTCGGACCCGCCTGCAAGAGAAAGCGTTGCATGCGGAAGCAGATCGCAGCAACTGACCAAGGGTGCAGGATTGCCAGGTACGACGACTATTGGGTAGCATCGCTGTACAGGTCACCCGAAAGCCCGGTCATTGAAGCTCGCGACCTTCAACATCAACGGCATCAAGGCCCGGATCGAGGCCCTGCCCGCCTGGCTGCGCGAAGCCGCGCCCGACCTCGTCTGTCTGCAGGAGATCAAATCGGTGGACGAGGCCTTTCCGCGCGATCTGTTCGAAGCGATGGGCTACCGGGTCGAAACCCATGGCCAGAAGGGCTTCAACGGGGTGGCGATCCTGTCGAAGCTGCCCTTGTCCGATGTCCGCCGGGGTCTGCCGGGCGATGACAGCGACGAACAGGCGCGCTGGATCGAGGCGGTGGTCGACGCGGGCCGCCCGGTCCGGGTCTGCGGGTTGTACCTGCCGAACGGCAACCCGGCACCGGGGCCGAAATACGACTACAAGCTTGCCTGGATGGCGCGGATGGAGGCGCGGCTGCGCGACCTTCTGGCGGATGAGGCGGCCTTCGTCTGCCTGGGCGACTACAACGTGATCCCGCAAGGAGTGGATGCGGCCAAGCCTGAGGCCTGGGTCACGGATGCCCTGTACCTGCCCGAAACCCGGGCGGCCTTCCGGCGGATGGCCAATCTGGGGCTGACCGATGCGGTGCGGGTCCGGCAGCCGGGTCCGGGGGTCTATACGTTCTGGGACTATCAGGCCGTCGCCTGGGAGCGGAACAACGGCATCCGGATCGACCATCTGATGCTGAGCCCCCAGGCCGCCGACCGGCTGGAGGAGACAGGCATCGACAGGACCGTCCGGGGCGGCGACAAGCCCTCGGACCATGTGCCGGTCTGGCTGCGGCTGGCGGCCTGACCCCCCGATGCCCCCCGTGCGTTGCATACGGGTGGCGGAATAGGGCCCCTATCCGCCGCAATCCGGCATTGCCATCGCGGGTCGGCGGTTTACAACCGCGAAGCGCAAAGAGACTGGGCCCTGACCGATGACCGACGACGCACTTGTGATCTTCACCCCCTCGGGCAAGCGCGGGCACTTTGCGCCTGGGACACCGGTGCTGACGGCGGCCCGCCAGCTGGGGGTCGATCTTGATTCCGTCTGCGGCGGGCGCGGCATCTGCTCGAAATGCCAGATCACGCCGGGCTATGGCGCGTTCCCGAAGCATGGCGTCACCGTTGCCGAGGATGCGCTGTCAGACTGGAACGCGGTCGAGGACCGCTACAAGCGCATCCGGGGTCTGACCGAGGGGCGCAGGCTTGGCTGCCAGGCACGGGTAATGGGCGATGTCGTGATCGACGTGCCGCCCGAATCCCAGGTCCACAAGCAGGTGATCCGCAAGTCCGCGACCGAGCGGGTGATGGTCATGGACCCCGCCACCCGCGCGGTCTATGTCGAGGTCGAAGAGCCTGACATGCACGAGCCGACCGGCGATTTCGAACGCCTTGCCCGGGCGCTTGCCACACAGTGGCAGGTGGACAGGATCGAGGCTGATCTCTCGGTCCTGCGCCGGTTGCAGCCCGTTCTGCGCAAAGGCGAATGGAAGGCGACCGTGGTCCTGCACAAGGGGAACCACGATTCTACGACGCGGGTTCTGGACATCTTTCCGGGCTTCCATGAGGGGCCGCTGCTGGGGCTGGCCGTAGACCTCGGCTCGACCACGATTGCGGCGCATCTTTGCGATCTGTCGGACGGGCGGGTGCTCGCCTCCAGCGGTCTGATGAACCCGCAGATCCGGTTCGGCGAGGACCTGATGAGCCGGGTCAGCTATGCGATGATGAACCCCGGCGGCGATGTCGAGATGACCCGCGCGGTGCGTGAGGCGATCAATGCGCTGGCGAAGTCGATTGCCGATGAGGCCAAGGTTGATCCCGCCTCGATCTACGAGATGGTCGTCGTGTGCAACCCGGTGATGCACCATCTGCTGCTTGGCGTCGATCCGGTCGAACTCGGGCAGGCGCCGTTTGCGCTGGCCACCTCGGGCAGCCTGTCGCTCGATGCGCGCGACATCGACTTGTCGAACCTCAACCGCACGGCGCGGGTCTATGTCCTGCCCTGCATCGCGGGCCATGTGGGGGCCGACTGCGCTGCGGTGGCCCTGTCCGAAGAACCCGGCAAATCCAAGGACATGGTGCTGATCGTTGATGTCGGAACCAATGCGGAAATCCTGCTCGGGAACGAAACCCGCGTCCTCGCCTGTTCCTCGCCCACCGGCCCGGCCTTCGAAGGCGCGCAGATCTCCAGCGGCCAGCGCGCGGCACCGGGGGCCATCGAACGGGTCGAGATCGACCCCGTGACCAAGGAGCCGCGTTTTCGCGTGATCGGCAGCGACCTCTGGTCCGACGATCCGGGCTTTGCCGCCGCTACTGCGACCACCGGCGTCACCGGCATCTGCGGGTCGGGCATCATCGAGGCGGTGGCCGAGATGCGCATGGCGGGGCTGCTGGACCCCGGCGGGCTGATCGGCGGGCCGGAGCAGACCGGCAGCGCCCGCTGCGAGCCGCATGGCCGCACCTTCGGCTACCTCCTGCACGACGGCAGCGCCGAGGGTGGGCCCCGGATCACCATCCTGCAAGGCGACATCCGCGCGATCCAGCTGGCGAAATCCGCGCTTTACGCGGGCGCGCGGCTTCTCATGGACGAGATGAACGTCGACACCGTCGACCGGGTGACCCTTGCGGGGGCCTTCGGCGCGCATATCAGTGCCAAGCATGCGATGGTGCTTGGGATGATCCCCGACGTACCGCTGGACCGGGTGACGAGTGCGGGCAACGCCGCCGGCACCGGGGCACGGATCGCCCTGTGCAGCGTGGCCGCTCGCGACCAGATCGAAGCCACGGTCCACCAGATCCACAAGGTCGAAACCGCGATCGAGCCGCGCTTCCAGGAGCATTTCGTCAACGCCAACGCCATCCCGCATGCCGTTGATCCGTTTCCAAATCTTCATTCGATTGTTTCCCTTCCGGATGTAAGTTTCAACCCCAAGATGTCCGGGGACGACGGGGGTCGGCGGCGGCGGCGGGGCTGAAGGTGCGCCCTGCGCGGCGCAAACGGGACCAAAGCTTCCAGCGAGAAGTGCATGAATTGCATGGACAACCGCGCCCCGCACCTGTCCTGACGCTTGCGGTGGCGCGATAAATCCGTAACGTCTGGCGTATGGACGATCCCGTCGCCAGCCTGATCGCGCAATGTGCCGCCGCCGACCGTGCGGCGTTCCGCACGCTTTACCGCGACACCTCGGCGAAACTCATGGGCGTTCTTCTGCGTATGTTGGGAGAACGCGCTGAGGCGGAGGATGCGTTGCAAGAGGTTTACACACGGGTCTGGTTGCGCGCGGGTCGGTTCGATTCCGCGAAAGGCCGGGGCATGACCTGGCTGATCGCCATCGCCCGGAACCTGGCGATCGACCGGCTGCGCGCCCGCCCGGAAAGCCATGGCGACGATGACCTCGACACGGTGGCCGATGCGGCCCCGCGGGCCGAGACGCGCCTTGTGGCGCAAGGCGAAGCGCGGCGTATGGCCGACTGCTTTGCCACGCTGGAACCCGACCGCGCCGATGCGGTCAAGGGGGCCTATCTGAACGGGCTTTCCTACGTCGAACTTGCCACCCGCCATGCCGTGCCGCTGAACACCATGCGCACCTGGTTGCGCCGGAGCCTCCTTCGCCTGAAGGAGTGTCTGGACAAATGACCGACGCCGATCTCACCCCGGAGGACGCCGAAGACGCGCTGGCCGCCGAATACGTGCTGGGCGTGCTGAGCCTTGCCGAACGCGCCGATGTCGAGGCGCGGCTGAAGCGCGACACCGGTTTTGCGGCGCGTGTCGCTGACTGGGAGGCGCGTCTTGGCGGCATGAACGACGGCTATGACGAGGTCCCTGCCCCGGACCTCCTGCCCGCCATCGAGGCGCGGCTCTTCCCGGCGGTTCGGGTTCGGCTGGCTTCTGGGTGGTGCCCTTGCCGCCGCGCTGGCCCTCGTCACCGTAACCACCCTTGCCCCGCCGCAGCCCGAGCGCATCGCGACGCTGGCAACCGCCGACAACCGTCTGGCCTATGAGGTCACCCATCTGGGCGAAACGCTGCAGGTGTCGCGCGTGGCAGGCACGGCCGCAGTGGAAGGCCAGGTCCACGAACTTTGGGTCATCGCCCCCGGCGCGAACCCGGTCTCGCTTGGGCTTTTGCAGGACGCGCCCCTCGTCGTGACCTATCCGGTCCCCCCCGCAGGCTTTGTCCTTGCGGTGTCGGTGGAACCGGCCGGCGGGTCGCCCACCGGCCAGCCGACCGGCCCGGTGATCCTGACGGCCGAGATCGGCAGCGACGCCTGATCACGACGCCGTGAGCGGCGCGCCTGTGCTGAAACTATCCCGGAAAGCCTTCGTTTCTTCGGATGTGAGGCGGGAATGACCCCGCTTTTCCAACCCGAAGGGAGAACCACCATGAAAGCTTTCAAACTGGGCGTCGCGATCCTTGCCCTGACCTCCGGCCTCGCGCTGGCCGAAAGCAACGGCAACCCGATGGTCGGCGGTGCCGCGATGTATGAGGACAAGAACATCGTCGAGAACGCGGTGAACTCGAAGGACCACACCACGCTGGTCGCTGCGGTCCAGGCCGCCGGTCTGGTCGAGACGCTGCAGGGGGAAGGCCCGTTCACCGTCTTCGCGCCGACCAACGACGCCTTCGCCAAACTGCCGGCGGGCACCGTCGAAACCCTGCTGAAGCCCGAGAACAAGGATCAGCTGACCAAGATCCTGACCTGCCACGTGGTCGGCACGAATGCGCTGGCGGCGGACATCAACAAGATGGTCGCGGACGAAGGCGGCAAGCACAAGATCACGACCGTCGGCGGCTGCGAGTTCACCGCGATGGCCAAGGACGGCATGCTGATGATCGAGGACGGCCAAGGCAACGTGGCCAACGTCACCATCGCCGACGTCAAGCAGTCGAACGGCGTGATCCATGTCATCGACACGGTGCTCCTGCCCGCGATGTGATCCCTTCCGCGCGGCAGGCACCCGGACGGCAGGGCTGGTCACTCAGTCCCGGCCGTCCGGTCCTTCACCGGGCGGGTGGGCGGCGGACAGTCCCCTCGTTGCCCATCCCTCCGGTCAGGGTCTTCGGGTTCGCCCGGAGACCCTTTTTCGTCCAACTCGCGCCACGGTTGACCGGGGCGGCAGGCGCACCGTAGGCTTGGCGCAGTCTCATGCGATCCCGGAGCCGGTTCATGCGCAGTTTCAGAAGCTTCCTTGCCACAATCCTGTTGCCCTGCCTGTTTGCCGCCCCGGTCCTGGCCGAGGGAAAGTCGATCATCGTCCTTGATGCTTCGGGGTCGATGTGGGGCCAGATCGACGGGCGGGCCAAGCTTGAGATCGCGCGCGAGGCGCTGGGGTCGGTCCTGGCAGGCATGCCCTCCGAAACCGAGCTTGGGCTGATGGCTTACGGCCACCGCGAAAAGGGCAGCTGCGCGGACATCGAGCTGATCGTGCCCCCGGCGGCGGGGACCGCAGCGGCGATCACCGATGCGGCGAATGCGATGAAGTTCCTCGGCAAGACGCCCCTGTCGGAAGCCGTCCGCCGGGCCGCGGTCGAGCTGAAATCCACCGAGGCGAAGGCCACGGTCATCCTGATCACCGACGGGATCGAGACCTGCGAGGCCGACCCCTGTGCGCTCGGGGCAGAGCTTGAGGCCTCGGGCGTCGATTTCACCGCGCATGTCGTGGGCTTCGGGCTGACCGAGGAAGAGGGCAAGGCCGTGGCCTGCCTGGCCGAGAACACCGGCGGCAAGTACATCCAGGCCGCCGATGCGGGCAGCCTGGTCGAGGCGCTGAAGACGACGGTCGTGGTGGCCGAACCGGAACCCGTGCCGGAACCGCTACCAGAACCGGAACCCGCAGTGCTGGCGGACAATGTCGCTCCGCAGGCGCTTCTGGTCGCGGGCGGGCCGGACCTTGATGACCGGATCATCCGGGATGTGGTTTTCACTTTCACCCCCCTTGGCAGTGACGGTGTCCCGGACGGGGACAGCACCACGATCTACGGCCAGTCGAAAGGCGCGTTGCCTGCGGGCCGCTACCGGATGGTGACCGAGCTTCACAAGGCGCGCAGCGAACAGGTGGTCGAGATCAGCCCCGCCACGGCTCTCTCTACCCCGGTTGCCGTGCTGGATGCGGGCGTGCTGAACCTCACGCTGCGCGCCTCTCCCGGCGCGGATGCCGACCCGGACGCCTTCTGGGAACTGCGCGGCGCGGAGGAATTGTACGAGACCGGCTATGGCACCGCTTACCGGGTGTTCCCGGCGGGCGAGCATGCGCTGAAGGCGGTCCTCGGGTCGGCCGAGGTCAACCAGTCGGTGGTGATCACGGCGGGTGTGGTCACCGACCTTGATCTCGTTATCGGCGTCGGCCTCGCCGTGATCGATGCCACCTATGCCGAGGGGGTCAAGGTCGAAGGCGGCGACCATTTCGTCGAAATCTTCGGTACGGCGAAAGACATCGACGGCAACCGCAAGGCCTTTGGCTATACCTACGGAGCCGGGGCCAAATTCGACCTGCCTGCGGGCGATTACGTGGCCAGGG
>JBIJDO010000289.1:0-4334 GCA_044344105.1 Tabrizicola sp. | reverse complement strand
CCTTCACCGTGAAGGTCGGCGAGCGGGTCGATCTGACCGTCCCCCTGAACGCCGGTGTCGCGGCCTTCACCTTCGGCGATGGCAACACCTTCATTGAGGTCTTCGGGGCGACCAAGGACATCAACGGCAACGCCAAGGCCTTTGGCTACGGCTACGGACCGGCCTGGCAGTCCACGTTCCCGGCGGGCGACTATGTGGCCAGGGTCGATTTCGCCGGAACGAAAACCGAAACGCCGTTCAGCGTGAAGGCGGGCGAACGGCTGGACCTGACGATCACCAAACCTTGAGTCAGCCCGCACCCCCTGGGGTCAGGCGGTGATGCAGCCGCTTGACCCCGGGCCTGCGGTGGCATAATCCGGCTGGAGTTGCGGGTGTAGCTCAATGGCAGAGCAGAAGCTTCCCAAGCTTACGACGAGGGTTCGATTCCCTTCACCCGCTCCATCCCCTGCATCGATAGGCCCTCTCGGCGATTGACAGGCGCGACACGGCGCTTAGCCTGCATGCAAACCAGCATCGGAGCCCTGCCCATGTCCCGCCTCAGCCTTGCCGTTCCCCTGTTCCTTGGACTTGCCGCCTGCGTTCAGCAAAGCGGCCCGTCCGAGCCCTATGCCTTTGTCGGGCGCTGGGACTGCGGGGTTGACACCTTCACCTTCACCAACACGACCTACAACAACGGCACGGACACCTATCCGATCCTCGCCGTCAGCCGGGACGGCAGCAACTACACCCTGCGTTTCGCCAATGGTTACGTCGTCGCGCTTGGGGCGGTGACCGAAACCGGGCTGACCTGGGTGTCCGGCAGCACCGGCGACCAGTTCAACTGCGCGCGCGTGTGAACCGACTTCCGTTTCGCGGTCGAACCGGCTAACCAGCGCCTCGAAACCGGCACGAACCCGAAAGAGAGCACCCCGATGAACACCGATATCACCAGCCACGGCCCCGGCCCCCGCATGTCCGAAGCCGTGGCCTACAACGGCATTCTCTGGGTCGCGGGCCAGCTCGGGGAACCGGGCGGCTCGGTGGCCGAACAGACCGCACAGGCGCTGGCCGCCATCGACGCGATCCTCGCGGAAGCGGGAACCGACAAGACCCGCATCCTGTCGGCCCAGATCTGGCTGGCCGACATGGCAAGCTTTGCCGAGATGAATTCGGTCTGGGACACCTGGGTCGCACCGGGCCACACGCCCGCCCGCGCCACGGGCGAGGCAAAACTGGCGACGCCGGACTACAAGGTCGAGGTCATCGTGACGGCTGCCCTGCGGTAGGAAGGGCTGGCACCGAGATCTTGCGACGACGCGGAAGGCGGGCCTACTTCAGGCTCGCGATGAGTTTCTCGTCCATCCGTTCCCGCGCCCGACGCGCCAGTCCTGGCACCCTCATCCGGTTTGCCAGCGAAACGGCAATCGGGTCGATCAGGCCATAGTCGCGGAACCGTCGGCGCCAGATGCCGCCCTTGTTGTTGAGCCACAGGGCCAACCGACCCGTCAATGACGGCCTGATCCGCTGGTGCCCGCTTGACACATAACCGCGCGCTTCAAGCAGGTCGCCGAGGCGCCCTTCCAGAAGACCCACTTCGCGCGGGCTGAGCTTGCGCCGCCATTGGTAGGTCAGTGCGCCATCCGGCTTGTCATAGGTGGACCACTGGTCGTAGTTCAGCATCGCCGGGTCGAAGGTCACACCCAGAAAACCGCAGATGCGGGCAATCTCGGCTTCAGGATGCAAGACCAGATCTTCATAGCGAAGATCGACACAAGGCGTTCCGGTCATCTGCCGGGCGGCTGCGGTCCAGTCGGCTTCGGTCTTCATCCAGTGCTCGACCCCGTGATAGACATTGCCTGCCCAGCCCATCCCGATGCTGGACCGTGCCACATCGCGCGGATCGCGCAGCATGTGGATGACCTGCAGGTCCGGCTGGACTTCCAGCACGCGGCGCAGGTCACGATGCACCATCAGCACCGTCCGTTCCCGCCCGCGACCCGCCTGCTCGATCATCGAGGCCACCTGCGCGCGCGCCGTCCCGTCAATCAGGGTCAGACCCGATGTCTTGAACAGCTAATCGCGCTGCAAGGTTTCGGTGTCGAGCGTCCAGGTCGCCCCGTTGATCGTCAGATACCTGAAGATCACATCCGACTCTCCCGGACAGGACAACTTCGGATGCGAATCCAGCATCAACCGAAGCATCGTCGTCCCCGACCGCAGAGCCCCGTACACGCACACAATGTTCGACTTGCCGGCCATCTGGAGACCCAACTTTCTGTCGGGACGATCAACGTCTAACTGCAAAATCTAACGGGCCCGTGTCATGCGAAAGGATCACACGCCCTGAAATGCGTCGCTGGTGCATCCCTAACATTCGGGCCGCCGGAATCAAAGTCAACACTTGGCAATCTGAGGCCCTGCGGAGCGAGGCACGCAGGACCGGCGCTGCACTCCAGAACCTGCAGAAGGTCGATTTCCGGGCAGCGCCCTTCGGTCCTGCCTGTTTGCAAGGCGGTCACGACTCTCGGCGCAGGAACGCGACCAGCGCTTTCGTGGACCCGTCCTTGCCTTGCGTCCCGGCCTTGCCTTCCAGCACCGGCTGCAGCGCCAGCGCCAGTTCCTTGCCCAACTCGACCCCCCACTGGTCATAGGAGTTGATCCCCAGGATCACGCCCTCGACGAACACCCGGTGCTCGTAAAGCGCGATGATCTGGCCCAGCACGAAGGGCGTCAGCCGGTCATAGGCCAGCACGGTCGAGGGCCGGTTCCCCGGAAACACCCGGTGCCGCGCCTGACGCTCCAGCTCGGCCCCCGTCGCGCCCTTCCTTTCCATGATCGCGCGGGCTTCGTCCAGCGACCGGCCCCGCAACAGCGCCTCGGCCTGTGCCAGGCAGTTCGACACGAGGAGGAGATGCTGATGCGCAAGGTCCGGCTCGTGCCCCTTGCGGGCGACAAGGAACTCGCAGGGGACCACCCGCGTGCCCTGATGGATCAGCTGGTAGAAGGCATGCTGCCCGTTCGTCCCCGGTTCGCCCCAGACCACCGGACCGGAATTGGTTGTCAGGTCCGACCCGTCCACCGCCACGCGCTTGCCGTTACTCTCCATCTCCAGCTGCTGCAAATAGGCAGGAAGCCGCGCAAGCCGTTGATCATAAGGCAGAACGGCCCGCGTCGAGTAGCCGCACAGCTGGTTGTGCCAGACCCCCACCAGCGCCAGCATGACGGCCATGTTCGCCGCAAAAGGCGCGGTCAGGAAATGCCGGTCCATCGCCCGGCCACCGGCCAGGAACTGGTCGAACGCTTCCGGTCCGACCGCGATCATCAGCGACAGGCCGATCGGCCCCCACATCGAATAGCGCCCGCCGACCCAGTCCTCGAAGCCGAAAACCCGCGCAGGATCAATGCCAGAGGCGGCGGTCTTGTCAGAGGCCGTCGAGACGGCGGCAAACTGCGCCCCCGGGTTCGCGACGCGTCCCCCCATCCAGCGCTTCGCCGTATCGGCGTTGGTCATCGTCTCGATGGTGGTGAAGGTCTTGGACGCCACGATCACCAGTGTCGTTTCCGGGTTCAGCCCCCGCAAGACGTCATGGACATGCGCCCCGTCCACGTTCGACACGAAATGGCAGCGCGGCCCGTCGGCGAACGGGACCAGCGCCAGACAGGCCATCGCGGGGCCAAGGTCCGACCCGCCGATGCCGATGTTCACCACATCGGTGATCCTGCCGCCCTGCCCCTTGAACACGCCTGACCGCACATCCCGCGCGAAGGCCGCGCAGGCCGCCCGGATCCGCCGCACCTCGGGCAGGACATCCTTGCCGTCGACCGCGATGACCGCCTCGTCCCCCGCCCGCAGGGCCACATGCAGCACCGCCCGGCCCTCAGTGTCGTTGATCTTCGCGCCGCCGAACATCGCCGCCCGCTTCTCGGCCACGCCCGAGACCTCGGCCAGCCGGACCAGCGCCGCCCGCGTGCCCGCGTCGATGTTGGTCTTGGAATAGTCGAACAGCATCCCGTCCGCCTTGACCGAGAAGTCGGCGGCCCGGCTTTCGTCAAAGAGATCAAGGATATGGCGGCTCTTGTTCAGATCGTGAAGCCGCTCAAGCTCATCCCATTTCGTCATGTCATTCCGCCCAATGCACGGTTGCGTTGTCAAGAACCGCCCGGATCGGAGCCTCCATCGGGGTCAGCGTCATGGCCCGGTCCAGAGCCGCGCGCTTGTCCGGGCCGGTGATCAGGACATGGGTGTGAAAGGCGTCCCGCAGGACCGGTGCCGTCAGCGTCACGCGCGGCTCGACCGCCGCCTCGGCCCGCATCGGCAGCAGGATCGGCGCGGTGGGCGACAGCGCCTCTTCCAG
>JBIJDO010000433.1:0-2778 GCA_044344105.1 Tabrizicola sp. | reverse complement strand
CTTCTACAACCCGACCGCCGATCTGTCTAGCACTGGCCGTCCGTGAGGGAAACCGC
Organism: Tabrizicola sp.; assembly: GCA_044344105.1. Classification (GTDB taxonomy): domain Bacteria; phylum Pseudomonadota; class Alphaproteobacteria; order Rhodobacterales; family Rhodobacteraceae; genus Tabrizicola. The sequence goes on along the minus strand of JBIJDO010000433.1, from coordinate 2,722 downwards.
AGCCGGACTCAGACCTCCTCGACCGCCTGCCAGCGCACCCGCATCAGATCGGGCTCGGCGGCCAGCCGGTGGACGGCCTGTTCCAGCGCAAGTTCGCCCGATGTTTCAGAGGTGACCATGGCAGACAGGTCCAGCATGTGCCCGTCCTCGCCCGGCATGACGCCGATCTCGGAAAGATGCAGCCCGCCGAGGGACAGGCTGCGCAGGACCATTCCGCGCGCGCGCGCCTCATCCGCCGCGGCCACGGTGACGACGACACGATAGGCGCGCGACAGCGGCACCCCGGCCATGGTGTGCCGCTTCAGCCATTTGACCAGCGGCCGCAGCCCCAGGTTCACGAAGACGATCATCGCCGTCAGCAAAAGCGCGAAGTCCCAGGCGCCCGCCCCCGCCATCATCCCCACGCCCGCCGAACACCACAGCGTCGCCGCCGTATTCAGCCCGTGGACGTTGAACCCGTCGCGAAAGATGATCCCGGCCCCAAGAAAGCCGATCCCCGACACGATCTGCGCCGCCACGCGGGTCGGGCTGACCTCATCGGGAAACAGGCCCGAAAAGATGACGAAACTCGCCGCACCAAGGGCCACGAGCGCATTGGTCCGCAGACCGGCCATGCGCTGGCGGACCTGGCGCTCGGACCCGATGACCGCCCCGCAGGCGAGGGCCGTGAACAGGTTCAGAGCGGCAGCCTGAAGGGTGATCACCATTGCGGCTTCCTTTGCCCGGAAAGCCGCGAGAAGATCACTTGATGAAGATTCAGTGAAGCTTTTGTAACGACCAGATGACAGCCGAAGCCGACATCACGCCTCGAGTTCGGCGTCCCAGTACAGATAGTCCATCCAGCTGTCGTGCAGGTGGTTCGGCGGGAAGCGGCGGCCATGCGCCTGCATTTCCTCGGCTGTCGGTGCTCGCGGCGGACGGCGCAGGCCAAGGCCCGATTGCTTCAGCGTGCGCGAGCCCTTGCGCAGGTTGCAGGGCGAGCAGGCCGCGACGACGTTCTCCCAGCTGGTGATGCCGCCCCGCGACCGGGGCACGACATGGTCAAAGGTCAGGTCGCCTCTGGCCCCGCAGTACTGGCAGCAGAACTCGTCCCGGAGAAAAAGATTGAAGCGCGTGAATGCCACGCGCTTCTGGGGTCTTACGAATTCCTTCAGCACCACGACCGAAGGTATCCGGAACTCCTGCCGCTGGCTGTGGACCACCGCGTCGTATTCGGCGACGATCTGCACCCGGTCGAGGAAGGCCGCCTTGATCGCCTCCTGCCAGGGCCAGAGCGACAGCGGGTAGTAGCTGAGCGGGCGGTAATCCGCATTCAGCACCAGTGCGGGATAATGCTTCAGCGCCGCCGGATCGCGCACGAACTGGGTTCTGAAATCGCCGTCCATCACCGCCTTGAAACTCCGCGCCCTGCCCGTTCCGTCACCGGCCTTCGGGACCACCAAAGCCGCCCCGTGCCGGAAACTATATCTGGCGTTTCTGCCGTGGCAACCCCCAAGCGCCAGCAGGGCGCACGGGGATATCCACAGGCTTTCTGCCCACCGATGGTAACGCGGACGTGACGGTCCCGGGGGCCTAGGGGACGGTCGCCAGGGCAGGTCGCGCCTGGTCGCGCTGGAAGGCGAACCAGTCGACGAAGCCGTCCTCCAGACCCACCGCATGCAGGGTCCGCGCCAGCAGGCTGCGCAGGCGCGGCAGGCCGCAGGCGATCCAGACCCGCCGGTCCGGGGCCAGGTCCGCCAGCCGGCCCAGATCGTAGTCTTCCGGGAAATCATAGGTATAGGGCCGCAGCTTCCCCTCGGGCGTCACCACCAGCGGGTTTACCGCATCCGACAGCCGCTGGTCGCTCCCTCCGGTCACCGCCTGGTCCCAGGCCCCCGCATCGGCGGCCAGCGCCTCGGCCGGAGCGAGATCGGCATGCACCGCGACCTCGCCCTCCCAGGCCAGCTTCAGCGTCTCGGCCATCAGCCAGAGCCGCGCCCGGTCGGCCTCGGTCAGGGCAAGATCGGCCACCGCGTCCGGCGCGCGTCCCGCCATCACCAGCGGGCGCAACTGCACCGCCCGCACGCCGAGGTCAGCGCAGGTTTCCAGAAACTCCGGCACCTGCGCCAGGGACGCGCGCGACACCGTGAAGGCCGCCGCCGCCGGTTTGCCGATGTCCCCCAGATAGCGCAGCGCCGCGACCGCCCGGTCCCAGGCCTGGGCATTGCCCCGGATGCGGTTGTGCAGGACCTCCATCCCGTCGAAGCTGACCGCGATCCGGTCGATGCCGTCGATCAGCGCCCGGAACCGCGGGGTCACCCGAAAGCCGTTGGTCACGGCGGCGGTCCTGAACCCCAGCGCCCGCGCCTCGGCCAGAAGCGCGCCCAGATGCGGGTAGAGGAGCGGCTCGCCCCCCGACAGGCTGATCACCTCATAGCCCTCGGCCCGCAGGCGCGGCAGGGCCTGCAACAGGGGCTCAAGCGGCAGGATGGTCCGCTTCAAGGGCGAGGACACCGAATAGCAATGGCTGCACGCGAGGTTGCAGCGGTCAAGCGGGTGCAGATGGACCGTGCGGTCGGGCAGGAACCCCGACCGCATAGCCTTGCACCCCGAAGGGTGCTGTTGCATCAGAGACCTCCGATCCCTTCCAGTTCCGGGACCTTCATCTCGACCTGCATCCGCCACAGGTCATCGACAAGGATGCCGTAGGGGAACAGGCGCACGACGCGGTACTTCTCGCCGG
>JBIJDO010000208.1:0-5557 GCA_044344105.1 Tabrizicola sp. | reverse complement strand
CGCGCGGTGGCGACGCCGGGACGGCGCGAGCCATCGGTGTAGAACGCCGCTGCCTGATGCGGGTTCTCACCGTAGCGCAGGGGCTGCGCCAGCCTGCCGGCAAAGCTGCGGAAGCGCGGTGTCGCTTCGCCGATCTCGCCCGCGAGCCAGGTCGAGACGGCGGTGTCATAGGCGGCCGTGCGGGCATAGGCCGTCAGCGCCAGCTTCTGGCGGCAGGTCAGCGTCGTCGCCCCGTCATGCGCCCGCATCTGGTCCAGGAGTGCGGCGTAATCCGCCGGATCGGTGATCACGGTCACGAAACGATGGTTTTTCGCCGCCGCGCGGATCATCGCCGGACCGCCGATGTCGATGTTCTCGATGCAGGTCGCAAAGTCCGCGCCTTTGGCCACGGTCTCTTCGAACGGATAGAGATTGACCACCAGAAGGTCGATCGGCTCGATCCCGTGGGCGGCCATGGCCACCAGATGTTCGTCATCGTCGCGCAGGGCCAGAAGCCCGCCGTGTACGTTCGGGTGCAGGGTCTTGACCCGTCCGTCCATCATTTCGGGAAAGCCTGTCACCTCTGCCACATCCCGCACCGCAAGCCCCGCCGACCGCAACATCCCCGAGGTCCCGCCGGTCGAGATCAGTTCGACCCCGTATCCCGCCAGGGCACGCGCCAGATCCAGAAGTCCGGACTTGTCCGACACCGAAATCAGCGCACGGCCGATGGGAACGAGGTTGGTCATGCAGCAAAACCCCTGGCTCTTGGCACGTTTCCGGCACCGGGCGCTTCAGGGCTCGGCGCCCTCCAGGTCCCGGATGGCAAGCGGAGTATCCTTTGCCTTCGCCAAGGTCCAGCCTATCCGTGTCTCGAACCCGTGCGCTTCGCCTCGCAGGACGATCTGGGTGCTTGGACGCGGGTTGAGGCGGCCCTTCTCAAGATAGGCCGAGCCTTCCAGCCCCAGATCGGCAGGTCCGGTGAAGCGAAAGACCCAGATCTCGCCGCTGCGGAGCGCCAATGAGACGGCGGTTCCCCGCATGTCGAGGGCGGCATCCACGTCGGGGTGGAGGTGGAACCGGATCGCAAAGCGCGCGCCGGTCATCGCCGTGGCGGTCATCACGTCCTCGAACCGGCGGCGCGCGTCTGCGGTCAGGGCGGTCAGGGCGTCCACACCGGACAGGCGTCTGCCGTCATGCGCCAGGGTCAGGCTTCGACTGGTGGTCAGGCCATGACTGACGAGCCAGCCGTCATGTTCAAGATAAAGGTCGGTCCCTTCGCTTCCCGGGGTCAACCGGGCCGCCAGAACCTGGGCGCGGTCGTCCAGGGTCCGCCCCGAGGTGCCGAGGCGGGACGAAGACGCCCCTTCCATCCCGAGCGCGGAATGGGAGGCCGTGGCACGGGATGCCTGCCGCCATGCCGGACCGAACGCAAGGCCCGACCCGCAGTTGACCACCAAAGGCCGGCGTCCCGAGGTCAGCTCGAAGCCTGTGGTCGAGGCATGGGCCGTCGCGGCGGCCTTGCCGCCCGGCGGAGCCGAGGCATCGACGATGACCGAGGTGCGACCCCCGGACAGGCGCGTGAAGCCCATCGCAACCGAGGGCACCGCACCGGGCCGGACGCCCGTGGAGGCCAGGGCCAGGTCCAGTTGCCCATCGGCCCCCCGGTCGCCACCATGATACCGGGCCAGTCCGCCGTCGGCGTGCCGAAGCGCCCGCAACGCCGAAGCAATCCGGGTGATCGCGGCGGACAGGGCTGACGGCACTGGATGGTTGGCCTCGCCCATCGCGCTGGCCGACCAGGTGAGAAGGGTCAGGACCTCCAGGAGTTCCTCGGGATTGCGGGTCGGGATGCTGCCATCGGCTTCGATGTCGGTCGTGCAGGCGGTTGCCAGGGCGGATGTGGCCGGTGCGACCAATGCTTCGAGGCCGATCAGCGAAATCCCGGCATAGATCAGGCCGGTCAAGGCCTGAAACCGGGGCAGGCCGTCGGCGGAACCGCGCCAGCGGCGGGCCAGAAAGGCCGCCTGACGCGACAGGGACCGGTAGAAGGCCTGGGTTTCGGCCCGGTCGCGCCCTTTCAGAAGGAAGGTCGCGTGATGGATCCAGCGGATGATCCGGCGACCGGTCAGGTCGGGGGTCCAGCCCGGACCGCGGCCGGTGCCGAAACGGTCGATCCAGGCCCAGGTCCACACCAGCGCGTGCGCCCTCGCTTCTTTTGTGCCCAAGGCCGCAAGATCATCGAGCCAGGAAAAGCCATGCGCTTCGCTGGCAAAAGTCGGGTCCGGCGGGGGAATGTCCCAGAGCAGGGTATCGGCAGCTTCGGCAAGATGCCCGGCAAAGAGAAAGTTGCCGGACAAAAGCTGCCTGGCTCGGGCTGGAACCCCGATCGAGCGCGGCTCGGGCTGCGACACGAAGCCGACGGCAACTCTGGTGCGGCGCGCAGCAAAGACGGCCAGGCGATCCGCCAGCCGGTCAAGCCGTTTCGACGCGCTGCCGGTGCCGCTCACGTCCTGCCTCGCTATCCTGTCCGGTAGTCCCGGATCGTCTGGCGATGATAGGCAAAACCGGTCGGCTCGTCGATGACTTCGTCGCTCCGCGCCGGGGCGGCAGCGATGAAGTCGCACGCGGCGCGGTCAGGCGAGGTGGTCGATCCGCCGGAGGAACTGCGCCAGATGGCTGACCTGCTCCAGCCAGCGGGTGAGCAACCTGGCGTCATGCGGCGCGCCGTGGACACCTGCCGGGATCTCGCGGTTCCTCACCGCTTCGATGGCAATCGACACCGGGATCGACACCAGCCGCCCCATCGCGGTGCCGCGCACATCGCCCCAGGCGTCCATCGCCCAGGTCTCGTGAAACACGGGCTTGCCGTCCCGGTCCGCCTTCAGCGCCACGAAGAGGACCACTCGGTCCGGCTCGCCCTCGGAGTAGGCGTTGTCTTGCAAAAGCTCTGCCGCCCGCGCTTCGAGGGCAGCGTTGATCTCGGCCAGAGGCTTTCCCTCCAGCCCCTCGATCTCGCGGAAGATCGGCGCCCAGGCATCGGCCCAGCCGTTCAGCCGAATGGTTCCGCGCACGAAGTCGCGCAGTTTCCAGTGCTTCTCGAACCGGTATTCGTCCATGAACGGATAACTGTCGCGGTTCGGATAGACCTCGAAGCTTTCGGGCACCGGCAGGGGCGCGTCATAGCGGCTGATCGCATCCCAGGGCCGCGCGACCCGAAGCTCGGTGAAATGCCGCAGGCTGCGCGAGGGCGAGCGCAGCGCCTTCAGGACCCCCGCCGGGGCCCAGGAGAACTTGTAGCGGAAGGCATTCGCCACCTTCGGCACCCCGCCGCAGTAGCTGGTGAACGACAGCACGTTGTCGTTGTGATAGGCCTTCGAGGCCCGGTAGCGCGCCACAAGGTCATGCGCCATCAGATGGTCGATGCCGGGGTCAAGGCCGACCTCGTTGATCGACACCAGCCCCGCCTCGCGGAACGCCTCGTCCAGCGCCCGCATCTCGGGCGCGATGTAGCTGGAGGAGCAGAAATTCGCGCCCTTTTCCAGGCACAGCGTCGCGATGCCGACATGCTGGTCCGCCGGCAGCATGGAAACCGCGATGTCGCCCGGCCTGAGGGCCGCACCCAGATTCTCCAGGCTGAAGGCCCGGATGTCGTCGGTCAGGTCGCCGACCTCGGCGCGGGCCTTCTCGACCGTGCGGTTCCAGACCGTGACCGGGTGTCCCGCCTCGATCAGCCGCCGCAGTCCGGGGATCGAGGACAGCCCGGTTCCGCACCAGTGGATGGTCATGGATTCACTCCCTTGCGCCCGGCATGACCAGACGTCCGTGCCCGGACGCTTGTCAAGGGTCCGGCAGGACTGTGAGGGCCGGAAAGCCGCTGGCTCAGGCGATCATCACGGTGGCGGACTGCAGGCCGTCGATCTCGACCTTGCAGGTATCGCCCCGGTTCAGGGGGCCGACGCCCGCAGGCGTGCCGGTGAAGATCAGGTCGCCCGGCGACAGACTGACGAGGCGCGACAGGGCCGCGATGATCGCCGCTGGCGTCCAGATCATGTCGGACAGCCGCGCCTCCTGGCGCGGCGCTCCGTTCACCATGCAGCGAAGGCCCGCATCCGGGAGAGCGCCGGGCCGGATCGCGCCGACGACCGCCGATTTGTCGAACCCCTTGGCCATGTCCCAGGGGCGGCGTGAGGCCTTGGCTTCGGTCTGCAGGTCACGGCGCGTGAGGTCGTTTCCGGCGGCATGGCCCCAGATCATCGCCTCGGCATCCGCTTCGGCCACCATTGCGCCGGCCTTGCCGATGGCGACCACCAGCTCCCCCTCGTGATGCAGGTTGGCGGTCGCGGGCGGATAGGGAATGCGGCTGCCGCTTTCGACCACGGCATCCGCCGGTTTGGTGAAGAAGAACGGCGGCTCTGCTTCGGGGTCGGCCCCCATCTCGCGGGCATGATCGGCATAGTTCCGGCCGACGCAGAAGATGCGCCGGACCGGAAAGCGCTCGGGGCGTCCGGTGACCGGAAGCGTGACGGTGGGCAGGGCGGGAAAGACCAGGGCTACCATGGTGTCAGCCTCCCACCGTTTCACAGGGGATCGCGCGGGCGGTGAGGCGACGGCAGGCAAGCTCGGCCTGCGCTTCGGTCAGGCCCATGAAGCTGGCGCGCCAGGCCCCGCCCGATTGTGTCGTCTTGCGCAGCCCGTCATTCAGCGTCGCGCTTTCCGCGAGGGCGGTCTTCAGCAGCGCCTTTTCTGCCTCGTAGCGCGAGGAATACTTTCCGACATTGACGCCGAAGTAGCTTTCGCCTGAGGTGGACTTCACCACCACCACTTCCTCCTGCGGATCGTCGGAAGTGGCAGTCTCTTCCGCCTCCGCATCAAAGATTGGTGCCTGACGCTTGGGCATCGGCGCGACGGCCGCAAGGGCAACCTCTTGCGGCGCGGGGGCGGCGGCCCCGGCGACGGTCTCGACACCGGTGACTTCCGCCAGAAGGTCCTCGGGGGCAGGTGCCGCAACCGGGGCAAGCGGATCGACAACGGCCAGTTCAGTGCCCGGATCAGTGACAACCCGTTCGGGTGCCGCAGCGACTTCTGCAAGCGCAACCGCTTCGGTTGCGGCAACGGTCGCGGCTCCATCGGGAAGCGCAGCGGGCGGATCGGCAGCGGCAAGGGCGGTTTCCGGAACCGTCTCGGGGCGCGCCTTCGGCTTGAAGCCTGCGAGCGCCGAATCGGAGGTGGGTGCCGCAAGCGGGGCGTCCTCTGACAAGGCTGCAAGCGCGGTCGCGGCGGGAGCCGTCGCCGAGCCCAAGGCAATGGCCTGAGCTTCCAGCGTTCCCGGTTCGGCTGCAGGCATCGCCGACGCATCCGCCAGGGCCAGAGCAACCGCCGGGGCATCAGCGGGCGCAAGCGTTCCGGACGCGGCGATCACGGGCTCATCCTTGGCTATCGCATCCGGCAGCGGCGCCTCGTTTGCGTCCGCGCTGGCCACCATGGCTTCGGCCTGGAACTCCAGCGTGCCTTCCGGCGCGGGTTCTGCAGTCGCTTCCGCCAGCGCGCCTTCGATACCTGCAGCCCTCGCGCTGGC
>JBIJDO010000207.1:0-5560 GCA_044344105.1 Tabrizicola sp. | reverse complement strand
CTTGCTCCTTCAGCCGATGCGGCCGGTGATGTAGGCCTCGGTGCGGGGGTCCTTCGGGTTGGTGAAGATCGCCGGCGTGTCGCCGTACTCGACGAGGTTGCCAAGGTGGAAGAACGCCGTCTTCTGGCTGACCCGCGCCGCCTGCTGCATCGAATGGGTCACGATCACCACGCTGAACGACGCGCGCAATTCGTCGATCAGCTCCTCGACCTGCGCCGTCGCGATCGGGTCAAGCGCCGAGCACGGCTCGTCCATCAACAGGACCTCCGGCCCCGTCGCCACCGCCCGCGCGATGCAGAGCCGCTGCTGCTGCCCGCCCGAGAGGCCCGTCCCCGGCGCATCGAGCCGGTCCTTGACCTCGTTCCAGAGCGCCGCCTTGCGCAAGCTGGCTTCCACCACCTGATCCAGCTCGGCCTTCGAGCGCGTCAGCCCGTGGATCTTCGGCCCGTAGGCCACGTTGTCGTAGATCGACTTCGGGAACGGGTTCGGCTTCTGGAACACCATGCCGACGCGGGCGCGCAGCTGCACCGGATCGACGCGGGGCGCGTAGATGTCCTCGCCCTCCAGCAGAATCTTCCCCGTGACCCGTGCCGAGGCGACCGTGTCGTTCATCCGGTTGAGACAGCGCAGGAAGGTCGACTTGCCGCAGCCCGACGGCCCGATGAACGCCGTCACCGCCCGGTCGAGGATGTCGACATCCACATCCTTCAGCGCATGGTTCGCCCCGTAATGCACCTGAACCCCGCGCGCCACGATCTTCGCGGTGGCGGTGTCGGTTTCCAGCCCGGTGCGGGTCATGTCGTTCATCGTATCCATGTCCTTACCAACGGCGTTCGAAGCGGCGGCGCAGAAGGATCGCCGCGACGTTCATGATCACGAGGAACACCAGAAGCACGATGATCGCGCCGTTCGAGCGTTCGATGAAGGCCGGATCGGCGCGGCTGGCCCAGCTGTAGACCTGCACCGGCAGGGCGGTCGCGGGGTCAAGGAACCCTTCCGGCGGAGCGGCGGGGTAGTTGTCGACAAAGGCGACCATCCCGATCAGGAGAAGCGGCGCGGTTTCCCCCAGCGCAGAGGCGAGGCCGAGGATCGTGCCGGTCAGGATGCCGGGCATTGCGAGGGGCAGGACATGGTGAAACACCGTCTGCATCTTCGAAGCACCGATCCCCAGCGCCGCATCGCGGATCGAGGGCGGCACCGCCCGGATCGACGCCCGCGTGGCGATGATGATCGTGGGCAGGGTCATCAGGCTGATCACCAGCGCGCCGACAACGGAAGACGACTGGGGCAGCCCGGCAAAGTTGATGAAGATCGCAAGGCCAAGGATGCCGAAGACGATGGAAGGAACCGCGGCGAGGTTGGAGATGTTGACTTCGATCGCGTCGGTCCAACGGTTCTTCGGGGCGAATTCCTCAAGGTAGATGCTGGCGGCAACCCCGACCGGCACGCACATCACCAGGACCATCAGCATCATGTAGGCGGACCCGAGGAGCGCCACGCCCAGACCCGCCGCTTCGGGGCGCTGGTCGGAGGCATCGGGATTGGTGAAAAAGCCCCAGTTCCACGCCGAGGCCAGCATTCCGGCGTCGCGCATCCGTTCGGCCAGACGCAGCTGTTCGGGGGTCACGTTGCTGTCGCGCTCGGCCGATTCCAGCGTGACGCGGCCTTTCAGATAGCCGTCGATCCGCCCTGCGGCCAGCACCTTGGCCTCGATCGTGGTGCCGACAAGCGCGGGGTTCGCCAGGACTTCGGCGCGGAGCTGTCCGGCAGCGTCCTTTGAGATCAGCTCGCCGATCTGCTTCTCGGAAACCCCGTCTTCGGCGATGCCGCGCGCCGCAAGGTCGGCCAGAAGCGCCCGTGCCAGCACCTTCTGGTAGCCGACCGTGGTGACCTTGGCCATCTCGTCGCGGGCGCGGTTGCCCTTGGGGTCCAGCACCTCGGCCGACAATTCCATCGGGAAGGTCAGCCGCGCCTGGTGAAAGGCCGAAACGCCGTCGCGCAGGATGGTGAAAAGCATCACCGCCAGCGTGACCAGCGACAGGGTGATGGCCAGAATGCCGTAGATCTTGAACCGGGTTTCGGCGGCGTTGCGCCGCTTCATGTTGTCCGACGCGATCAGGATCGACGCCTTCGGGCGCGAAACGGCACCGGGTACAGCTGAGATTTCGGTCATTCGTACTGCTCCCGGTATTTCCGCACGACCCAGAGGGCAAAGATGTTGAGACCGAGCGTGATCACGAAAAGCGTCATACCAAGGGCGAAGGCCACCAGCGTCTCGGGCGCGGCAAAGTCGGTATCCCCGGTCAACTGGCCGACGATCTTCACGGTCATCGTCGTCATCGCTTCGAACGGATTCAGCGACAGTTTTGCAGCCGCGCCCGCCCCCATGACGACGATCATCGTCTCGCCGATGGCACGGCTAGCGGCCATCAGGATCGCACCGACAATGCCGGGCAGGGCGGCAGGCAGGATGACCTGGCGCACGGTTTCGGACTTGGTGGCCCCCAGGCCAAGGCTGCCGTCGCGCAGGGACTGTGGCACCGCGTTGATGATGTCATCCGAAAGCGAGGAAATGAACGGAATGTTCAGGATGCCGATCACGATGCCAGCGGTCATCACCGAGGAGCCGGAGTTGCCAAGGCCCAGCGGTTCGGCGAACCAGTCGCGCAATGCCGGGCCGACCGTGACCAGCGCGAAGATCCCGAAGACGACGGTCGGGATGCCCGCGATGACCTCGATCAAGGGCTTTACCCAGTTCCGTACCGGCCGTGAGGCGTATTCGGCCAGATAGATCGCGGCGAAGAGGCCCACGGGGACGGAGACCAGCATCGACACCAGCGTGATGTAGAGCGTGCCCCAGATCAGCGGCAGGATGCCAAGGTCGGATCCGCCTCGGAAATTCGGCGACCAGGTCAGGCTGAAGAAGAAGTCCTGGATCGGGTATTTGGTGAAGAAGTCGAAGGTTTCGGACACCATCGACCAGACGATGCCGACCGTGGTCAGGATCGCGATCGAAGAGGCCGCCATGAGGAGGCCAAGGACCACCCTCTCCACCTGGATGCGGGCGCGGAAGACGGGCGTGGCCCGGGTTACCCCCCAGAAAAGGCCCGCAACCGCGACGGCGAGGGTGAGGATCGATCGGCCCGCCGCGCCCCACTGCGCCATTTCGCGGTAGTCCTGCGCGGCGGCGAGCACATCTTTCGACACATCCGACCCAAGAGCGACGCCCACGGCGGCCAGCTTGTCGCGGACATTGGTGAATTCGGTGCGGATCGTGCCCGCATCGTCTTCCGACATCGCGCCCTGGGCCACTGCCGCATCAAGTCCACCGGCAACGCGACGCACGTCGGCGATGGCAAGCTGGGCTGCGGTCGGGTCAAGGGTCAGGTCTGCGGGAAGGTCGGCGGTGATCCGGTTCTCGATCACCATCGGCTGCACGATCAGCCAGACCACCAGGACCGCAAGCGCCGGCACCAGCACAGACAGGGCGCCATACCAGCCGTAGTAGAGCGGCAGCGAATGCAGCTTGCGCGGATTGCCCGCGACCGATGCCAGGACGCGCTGCCGGGACAGCACGTAGGCGGCGACGCTCAGCACGACGATGGCGGCAAGGATCATCAGGACGGACATGGCGGCTTTCGCGGGTCAGGGTACGAATGGAAAGGGCGGGGCATGAACGCCCCGCCCGGTCGTTCAGATCACTCCAGCGGACCCATCGGGGTTTCTGCCGCGACGGCAGCCTGGGTCGCGGCCAGTTCCGGGTCCGAGACAAGGCCATAGGCGGCCAGCGGGCCATCGGGACCGGCCATGTCGTCCGAGACGAAGAACTCGATGTATTCCTTCAGGCCGGGGATCACGCCGATGTGGGCCTTCTTGACGTAGAAGTACAAGGGACGGGACACCGGGTACTCGCCCGAGGCGATGGTCTCGGTCGAGGGCACCACGCCCGACATGGTGGCGACCTTCAGCTTGTCGGTGTTGTTCTGGTAGAACGACAGGCCGAAAACGCCGATGGCGTTCTTGTCGGCGTCAAGCCGCGCGAGCGTCTCGGTGTAGTCGCCGTCGATGTCGACCGACTTGCCATCGGTGCGCAGCTCAAGGCAGGCCTTCTTGGCGTTGGATTCCTTCTCCTTGTCGTCCGCGCCTTCGGCAACGGCCTTGAAGAGGTCCAGCGCGCCGGTTTCCTTGCAGCCCGCCTCGATCACCTTGACATCGAAGACTTCGCGGGTGCCGTGCTTGGTGCCGGGGACGAAAGCCAGGATGTCCTGGGCGGGCAGGGCAGGGTTCACTTCGGCCCATTGCGCGGCGGTGTTGTCGGCCAGCGTGCCATCGCGGGCGACCTTGGCGGCAAGCGCGTTGTAGACGTCGGCCGGGGTCAGCGCGAAATCGGGGCCGTCCACGGCGCTGGCGAACACGATCCCGTCATAGCCAAAGCGGACCTCCATCACCTCGGCCACGCCGTTCTGGGCGCAAAGGTCGATGTCGGACTGCGAGATCCGGCTGGAGGAGTTGGCGATGTCGACGGTGGTTTCGCCGACGCCTTCGCACAGCTTTTTCCGGCCAGCCCCCGACCCGCCACCTTCGACAACCGGGGTCGGGAAGTCGAAGTTCTCGCCGAAGGCTTCGGCAACGATCGTGGCGTAGGGAAGTACGGTCGAGGATCCGGTGACCTGGATCTGTTCGCGCGCAAGGGCCGGCATCGCCGAGGCGGCGGCAAGGGCCAGGGCCGAGGCGGCGAGATGGATGGATTTCATGGGAGCACTCCTGCATAGGGGGGCGGCCGTTGTCGGCAGCACAGGACCGGCTCTAGCCCTGTGGCGTGACGCTTAGATTGCAGGTTTGTAAAAGCTGTATGACAGTTGGTTGTCAGTGTCCGGCCGTCCGGCCGCTCGGGCCAGCATGCTCCGGGCGATGGTTTCGGCGATCATCATGGTCGGGGCATTGCTGCTCACGGAAACGGGCTGCGGCTTGAGCGGGGCATCGCCGCCGCGCAAACCTTCGACGGATTGTATTGCGGCAAACAGGCTGGCGATCGGCATCGGCGCTGGCGGGCGCATCTGCATCGGCAAAGACTGTCCGACGGCCTGCCGCGGCGCAGGACGACGCCGCGTCACCGGCACGGGGTCGGTTCAGGCAAGCTCTGCGAGGAGGGCAGGGCAGGCAAGCTCCAGCCCTTCGGCATAGATCACCTCGCTCTCGTCGAACTGCAGGGTGAAAAGCCGCACGTCGCGGTGGGTCTCGGCCACCACGAACTCGCCGTCCGCCAGTCGCAGGGCGGGAATGGCCGCGACCCTGGCGCCGTAGAGCGCCTGGGCACGCCAGTCCCGGATGATCACCGGCTGCCCCGGCGACACCAGGATATCCTGGTCAGGCCGGTCATGTCCCATGGTCGAGGCGCGGATGCGGACAAGGTCGACGACCTTGCGGAAGGCGACCGAGACCGCGGTCAGGGGCCGCGCGCCGGCGCGGGTCACGATCCGGTCACCTGGGGTCAGGAATTCGACCGGAAGCAGGCCGTCCAGGGTCCGGACCATGGTGCCGGCCAGGATGCCGATGGCCA
>JBIJDO010000206.1:0-5569 GCA_044344105.1 Tabrizicola sp. | reverse complement strand
AATCAGGAATGAGCGCCGCGCTGGACGATCTGGACCGGAAAATCCTGTCGGAACTGCAGGGGGATGCCGAGCAGTCGCTGGACGAGATCGCGCGCAAGGTCGGGTCCTCGAAGACCCCGGTCTGGAACCGGATCCGGCGGATGCGCGAGCAGGGGGTGATCCAGCGCACGACCGCGATCCTGGACCCCGAGGCGCTGGGGCTGGAGGCCTGCTTCTTCGTGCTGATCCGCACCTCGGAGCATGAGGCGGAATGGCAGCGGCGGTTCCTGAAGGCGCTGCGCGAGCGCCCCGAAGTGCTGGAGGCGCACCGGCTGGCCGGCGACATCGACTATATCCTGAAGGTGCGGGTCCGGAATGCGCGGGCCTATGACACGTTCTATCAGGCGCTGATCTCGGAAGTGCGGATCTACAACGTGACAGCGCTTCTGAGCATGGAGGAGATCAAGTCGACCACCGTGCTGCCCTTGTAGGGCCGGGGCCTCCGGCGGGGATATTTGGCCCAGCATGAATGGCGAGGTCAGGTCATGACCTCAAGCGCCTGCAGCCCGTGGAAGTGATACACGTCGGCATAGACCGGCGGGGCCGCGAGTTTCAGGTCCGGGTGATGGCGGAACAGGATCGGCAGCGCGATCTGCAGTTCCAGCCGGGCAAGCGGGGCACCGACGCAGAAATGCAGGCCGGCACCGAAGCTGGCATGGGGCTTCACCGGCCGGGTCGGGTCGAAGCGGGCGGGGTCCTCCCAGACCGCAGGATCGCGGTTGGCGGCGGCGAGGAGGAGGGCCACCCGGTCGCCGCGGTGGAAGGTGTGGCCCATGACCTCGACCGTGTCATAGGCATGCCGGGTGAACATGTGGAGCGCGGGGTCGTGGCGCAGGATCTCCTCGACCGTGGCTTCGATGGCCTCGGGTGCGAGGGCCGACCGGGGCGTGCGGGTTTCAAGCAGCGTCTTTACCCCGTTGCCGATGGTGTGGACCGTCGCCTCGTGCCCGGCGTTAAGAAGCAGGATGCAGGTCGAGATGAGTTCATCGGTCGACAGCTTTTCGCCTTCCATCTCGGCGGCGATCAGCTGGGTGATGAGATCGTCGGCAGGCTGCTTGCGGCGCTGGTCGATGTAGTCTTGCAGGAAGGCGACGAAGGCCTCGGTCGCGGCGATGGCGCGGTTTTCGGTGTCGCGGGTGCGGCCGGCCATGTACATGCCGACCATGGCATTCGACCAGCGCAGAAGGTCGGGGGCCATCTCTTCCGGCACTCCGAGCAGGCGCGCGATGATGCGGACGGGAAGGGGCTGGGCGAAGCTTTGCAGAAGGTCGAACGTGCCGGTCGGAACGGCCTGCGCGAGGTCGCTGGCCAGCGCGGTGATGTCGGGGCCGAGGCCCGAAATCCGGTGCGAGGTGAAGGCGCGCAGCACCAGATTGCGCAGGCGGGTGTGGCGCGGCGGCTCCAGTTCCAGCATGGAATGCGCCTCGACCGCGTAGAACGGCAGAAGGTGCGGCGGGATGACGGGCGGTTCGACCGGCTCGCGCCCGAAGCGGCGGTCGCGGAAGATCGCGTTCACGGCGGCGGCACTGCCGGTGGCGACGAGGCCGTAGTCCTGCCAGTGAAAGAACGCATCGCAGGCGCGGGCGCGGTCGTAGAACGGATAGGGGTCCTGTACGAACGCCGGGTCGGTCGGTGACTGGTGGAGGGTCTGCATCACGCCCTGCGTCCGATGATGCCCTGGGCAATCAGGGCACCGGTCACGACGATGACCGCGCCAAGCGCTTGCGCCCAGATCCACGGCCCGCCAAAGAGGAACACGATCAGCATGACGTAGAAGGGCACCGCGTTCATGTGCAGGCTGGCCGCCCCGATGCCGATGCGCCCGACCGAGACGATCCACATCAGCTGGCTGACCGCCATCGACCCGATGCCGAAGATGGCGAGGCCGGAGAATTCCAGCACACCGATCGACCCCCAGCTGGGCCACTGGTCCCGGATCAGACCATCGGCGATAGCGGCGACAAGCATGACGACGGCGGCCCCGGCCACGGTCACCGCCGAGCGTCCAAGAGCGGTCATGTCGGGGAGCGCGCGCACCGTCTCACGCGAGCCCCAGGTGTAGCAAAGGACCGACGCGAGGGCCGCCAGCGCGCCAAGGCCGAGATCGACCGATCCGGGATTGCCCGACAGGGCGACCGCTCCGCCGATCAGCGACAGGACAAGGCCAAGCGCCAGCGCCTTGGTGAACGGGCGCTTGTCCGCAAAACACTCCAGCGCGATGCCCGCGACCGGCATTGCCGCCGTGACGATGGCCACGGTCACGGAATCGGTCAGGGCGAGCGCGATCACAACAAAGACCGACGCGAGCCCGAGGGCCACAAAGCCGACCCAGGCGCCACGGAGCCAGTCGGCGCTACGCAGCGCGCCGGTGCCTTCGACGGCCCACCAGACCGGGACGAGCACCAGCGCCGCGAGAGTCGCGCGCGCTGCGGTCAGGGCCACGGGGGGCATGTGCGGCACGATCAGATTGGCCGCCGGAAGGCCCGCGGCCCAGATCACCATGGAGGTCATGCAAATCAGGTTGGCGGCCAGGAGCGACCGTTTTGCATCGGGGGAAATGGCTGTCATCTCGCAAGGTTAGCAGCAGAACCCGGACCCGGCTGATCCATCCGCGACAGCCGCGCGTCGTCAGGCGGCGGAAAGCGCTTCGACGATCGCGCCGAAGTCGGCGGCCTTCAGGCTGGCCCCCCCGACCAGCGCCCCGTCGACATGCGGCACGGCGAAGATGTCGGCGGCATTCGACGGCTTGACCGACCCGCCGTAGAGGAGCCGGACCTGTTCGGCAACATCGCCGATCAGGCCGCGCAGGCGTCCGCGCAGGAAGCTGTGTACCTCGGCGATTTCCGACAGGGTGGGCGTCCGGCCGGTGCCGATGGCCCAGACCGGTTCGTAGGCGATCACCAGGTTGGCCGCCGTCGCGCCCATCGGGATCGAGCCGTCAAGCTGGGTTCCGATCACGGCAAGGGTCTTGCCGCTGTCGCGCTCGGCCTCGGTCTCGCCGATGCAGACGATCGCGATCAACCCTGCGTCCACCACCGCCTCGGCCTTGGCGCGGACCTGCGCATCCGTCTCGCCGTGATCGGTACGCCGTTCGGAATGGCCAAGGATGACGTGGCCGGCACCCGCATCCTTGAGCAGCGCCGCCGAAAGATCGCCGGTGTGGGCCCCTTGCGGTTTCGGATGGCAGTCCTGTGCGCCGACCAAGAGCGCGGATCCGTTTGCAGCCGCCGCCATCTGCGCGATCAGGGTCGCGGGCGGGCACAGGAGCATCTCGCAGGCCGGGGATGGATGGGCCGCAAGCAGCGCTGAAACTTCGCCCAGTGCGGCCGTCGAGCCGTTCATCTTCCAGTTCCCGGCGGCAAGCTTCTTCATTCGGCGGTCCTTTCTGCAGTCGGGACACGCCTAGCGTGTATCGGACGAAAGGAAAAGACGGCAGTTTGGGAACAATCCGTCCGCAGCAGCGGCTGACGCGGGGTCAGGCGGAGGGGGCGTCGTGGAACTTGATCGATTCGCCACAACCGCAGGCTTCGGCCACATTGGGGTTGCGGAATTTGAAGCCCGACTCGATCAGGCCGGTTTCATAATCGATCTCGGTGCCGATCAGGAACATCTGCGCCATGGGCGCGATCATCACCCGCGCACCATCCTGTTCGACGACCTCGTCCAGGGGATTGACCGAAGCCACGTAGTCCATGGTGTATTCCATGCCCGCGCAGCCGCCCTTCCTGACGCCGATGCGCAGACCGCTGGAGCCCTGCCGTTCCATCAGCCGGGCGATCTGGCGGGTGGCGGCGGGGGTCAGGGTGACGGCGGCTTTGCCGGGAATGCCGAACATGGGTCAGGTCTCCTTCACTGCCAATCTAGGGGTTTCCGGCCAGGATTCCAAGCGGGGGCAGCAATGGCAGCAGGGCGAGGGTCAGATAGGCCGCGACGAGAGCCCAGCCGAAGGAGGCGAGCGTGCCGATGATCACGTATTCGGACAGGGCGCGGTCGTCCTTGATCGCCCCGAACCGGAGGATCGATTTCGCCGCGATCAGAAGGCCCACGCCCTCCGGCTGGCCCAGAAGCACGAGGGCGAAGATCAGGCCGCGTTCCAGCTGGCCAATGACCCGCCCCGCGCCTGGCAGGCTTTCGGCGGTGACATCGGCGGGCAGTTTCGCCGCGAAGGGTTCCATCAGAAGGCCGACCGCAAAACCGCCGGCGCGGGTGGCGATGATGGCTCCGGCGAGGATCAGCATGAGGGCGGGAAGGGCGGTCTGACCGCCCCAGATGCCGTCGGTCCAGAGGCTGGGCTGCCAGCGGGCCAGGACGGCAAGCGTCGCCAGATGCGCGGCCTGGTCCAGGAGGAAGGGGCCAAGGCCACGACGGGTGCGGGCCTTGACAGCGTCGATGGCGATGTGAAGGACGGTCAGCCAGAGGAGAGGGAGGATGGTGCCGAGGGTCATCGCACCGGTTACAATGATGGCCGTCGCCAGAACGACAGCGCCGTGGAGGGCAAGTCCCTTGGCAGTGCCCTTGTTCGTGACCATCCAGTGGGTCTGAAACACAAAATCCGCCAGGACATGAGCAAGGAGGAGGGCGGCGAGGGTTTCAGGCATGGGTGTCACTGAGTTCGCGTTCGAAAGCGGAAATGACGGCTTTGACCGCCCACCAGTTTGCCCCCTGCAATCGATAGCTTGCCGCTGCCGGACTGATTCCAAGGGATTTGGCGATTGATGATCCAGAGGGTTCCGATGGTGTGAGCGCCAGGACCATTGCTTCGGCTTGTTGCGAGGTCCAACTGCGAGCGACCTGGTCAGCTAGTCTGGCAGCAGCCCATGTCATTTCATTCAGCTTTCGAGTCATGCTCGCGATTACAAACACGGATCGCTTTGGGATTTCATCAAGCATCTCGCCCGAGATCACGAACGCGCTTCCGGTTTCGGCTGCAAGTGATGGCGCGCGTGTAACTTCTATCTCGTCAATTCCTACGGAGAACCGGCTCAGTGGTGCCTTTCGGCTGCGCAGAGTTGCCGTGACGATGAGGGCAAACCTTAGGGCAAGTTCGGGTTGAGTGAGCAAGACTTGCCAGCCGTCACCACGATAGCGTGCAAAGGGGGCGTCCAGTGTTGCCGCCGCCTGTTCGATTGATTTCATTGCAAGTTCAGTTGCTTGCTGCCCGGCCTTGCGTGAGGCGATCAGATCGCCGGTGAGGACTGCCGCATTGATCATGCGGCATCTCTAGCATCAGTACTGCCGAATATCAATGATATTCAGTCCTTAGGCTTAATATATAAAGTATAAAGCCTTCAGACTTACCTCTACATGAACCCAAGTTCCAGCCTTGCCTCGTCGGACATCATCTCCATGCCCCAGGGCGGGTCGAAGGTCATCTGGACCTCGACCTGCTTGACGCCGGGCAAGGGTTCCACGGCGTTTGCGACCCAGCCGGGCATTTCCCCTGCGACCGGGCAACCGGGGGCGGTCAGGGTCATGGTGATGTCCACGGCGTTCTCGGGGCCGATCTCGATGGTGTAGACGAGGCCGAGGT
>JBIJDO010000205.1:0-5577 GCA_044344105.1 Tabrizicola sp. | reverse complement strand
GCTGTCCGAGGTGATGCTGCAGCAGACCACCGTCGCTGCCGTAAGGGGATACTTCGACCGCTTCACCCTGCGCTGGCCGGAGGTTGCTGCGCTGGCCGCAGCCCCGGAGGCCGAGGTGATGGCAGAATGGGCCGGACTTGGCTACTACGCGCGCGCCAGGAACCTGCTGAAATGCGCCCGCGCCGTGGTGGCGGACCATGGCGGTCGCTTTCCGGTCACACGTGCCGGTCTGCTGGGCCTTCCGGGCATCGGTCCCTACACTGCAAGCGCCATTGCCGCGATTGCCTTTGACGAACCGGCCACCGTGGTCGATGGCAATGTCGAACGGGTGATGGCGCGGATGTACCGGATCGAGACACCGCTGCCCGCCGCAAAGGCCGACCTGGTGGCCCGGGCCGAAGGTCTGACGCCCGCCCGGCGCCCCGGCGACTATGCCCAGGCGGTGATGGACCTTGGCGCGACGATCTGCACGCCGCGCTCTCCCGCCTGCGGCATCTGTCCCTGGTCGCATGCCTGTGCCGCCCGCGCCGCCGGTGTCCAGGCCGACCTGCCCCGCAAACTGCCCAAACTGGCCAAGCCTGTCCGAAACGGAACGCTCTGGCTTGGCCGCCGCGACGGGGCCTGGCTTCTGGAGCGGCGGCCCGACCGAGGGCTGCTTGGCGGCATGCTGGGCTTTCCGGGCGACGGCTGGGACGGGCGCGGGGGTGACGCTCCGGTGGAAGCCGACTGGCAGGAGATCGGTGAGGTGCGCCATAGCTTCACCCATTTCCATCTGATCCTGCGCGTGCTGACGGCCCGGATCGACCGCCCGGTGCGACGCGGCGACTGGGTGACCGCGCTCAGCCGGTCCGACCTGCCGACGGTCATGCGCAAGGCCCTTGATCTGGCGCGCGGCACGCTGGACGATTGAAGCGCACGGCGTTCCGCAGCATAGTCCGGTCGTCCACAACGCGCGATGCCTGATGCCGAATGCTTCTGCCAAGACCCTGGGTTTCCTGCAGGCGCTGCCGTTCTGGTTCGCGCTTGGCATGGTGCCTCTCGCGGTGGCCGGGGCGACTTTGGGCGGATGGTATACCACCCTGGTGCCTGCCTGCTCGATCATCTTCTATTCGATCCTCGATGCGCTGACCGGGCTTGATCAGGACAACGCCGATCCGCAGTCGCAGGACGGCCTTCTGTGGTATCGTCTGCTGACGCTGATCTGGTTCCCGATCCAGTTCGTCATCCTCTACTGGACGATCTGGTACGCAACCCGGGCCGAGCATCTGGGCGCACTGGAGCTTGGGGTCCTGTTCTTCGGCATCGGCATCCTGACCGGCACCGTGGGCATCAACTACAGCCACGAGCTGATGCACCAGAAATCCCGGCTCGAACGCTGGCTGGGCGATCTTCTGCTGGCCTCGGTGCTGTATTCGCATTTCCGGTCCGAACACCTGCGCGTCCATCACCTGCATGTCGCAACGCCGCGCGATCCGGTCACCGCGCGCTACAACGAAGGTTTCCACCGCTTTTTCCCGCGCGTCCTGCGCCAGTGCCCAAGGTCCGCCTTCAAGGCCGAGGCGGCGATGCTGGCCCGCAAGGGTCTGCCCTGGTGGCACCGGTCCAACCCGTTCTGGCGGTACGCGATACTGCAGGCGGGACTGCTTGCGCTGGCGGTGATCCTTGGCGGCTGGCTCGGACTGGTGCTGTTCCTGTATCAGGCGCTGGTGGCGATCTGGCAGCTGGAAGCCGTCAACTATGTCGAGCACTACGGCCTGACCCGAAGACATCTGGGCGACGGCAAGTATGAACATGTCCGCCCGCACCACAGCTGGAACGCGGCGCATCGGGCGTCGAACTGGCTTCTGATCAACCTGCAACGCCACTCCGACCACCACTTCAAGCCCGACCGCCGCTTTCCGCTGTTGCAGACCTACGGTCCGGACGAGGCGCCGCAACTGCCGCTTGGCTACCCGCTGATGGTCTTCATCGCGATGGTTCCGCCGGTCTGGAAGCGCGTGATGAACCCGCGCGTCCGCGCCTGGCGCAAGTTCCACTATCCGGACATTGCCGACTGGCATCCCTACAACAAGGCGCTGAACCCGACGGCCCAGGCGGCTTGAGGGCACGCCTCTTGCCCCGGCGGCAGCCCAGGCCTGCGGCGCGTCAGAAGCGAGGCACCGCACGGCCGCAAGTCCCGGTCCGTCCGGCAGGACGAAACCGCTCGCGTGACAGCCTTCTAGCGGCGCAAGAGCTGCAAGGCTGTGGCGGCGGGGCTGGTCGTGGCGGTCTGGCCCTGCATTTCGGACTGCAGAAGGTAGCGGCGGGTCAGGGCCTCTAGCCGGTTCGCATCCTTGAACTGGCCGATGTCCGGGGAGCCGAACGTCGCCTCGGTCCGGGCCTTCAGGACCGAGACCTGCTGGTCGATGTCGATGGCCGAAAAGCTTTTCGGCAGGCCCAGCGCGGTCTGCATCACCTCGCGCAGGGGCGCGCTGCCAAGGACCGCATACCATTTGGCCGTCTCGCTGCTGGCCTTGGCCGCCAGAGCGGGGATCTCGCGCTCGGCGTTCAGGGCAAGACGGTAGGTGTTGTTCCTTTCGCCGACCGCGGTCTCGAAGCTGCGGGTGCGGAACTGCGCCAGGATCTCGTCCGGGAAGGTCGAAATCGCGGTCCTTGGCACCGAATAATCGCCATAGCCGAACGCCGAGGAGAGTTTCTGGTACTGCTTGTCCGCCAGCTTGTTCGCGAGGCTGCCTTCCTTCAGGGTGCCGCCCTCCAGGATTTTCCGGATGAAGGCCTTGTTCTGCACGTCCCCCTCCAGCCCGAAGGCGGTGAGGACGATCCGCAGCAGGCGTTTGTCGTTCACCAGCTTCTCGGCGGTGTCGGCCTTGCCGATCCGGTCGCGGAAATAGGCCTCGTCCCTTTGCTGGGCGGGAAGCGCCTGCTGCACCGCCTGCTGGCGCACCAGGGTCCGCTTCAGAAAGCCCCAGCCGGTGAAGCCGGTCTGCGGCAGGACCGGCTGAAAGCTCACGCCCGGCCGGCGGCGAACAGCCGCTCCTCCCGTGGCAGGAGGGCGCGCAGGGATTTCAGCACCTGATAGGGCTGGTTCTCAAGCACGGCACGGCTGGCAAGGGTCAGCTGGGCGCGGCTGTCATGATCGGTCAGCACCTGGGAAAGCTGCTCGATCCCGCGCAGAAGCTGCAGCTTCGCCTCTTCGGGCTCGGCATCGCCGGACAGGACAAGCTGTGCCGCATAGCAGACCCGCCGGACCGGCGTGTTCGCCTGCTCCGGGTGAATCGCGTCGCGCAGCCGCAGGATGTTGGCGTTCGGCGTCATGATCGCCAGCCGCGAACGCTTGTCGCCGTTCTCGATCACCGCGCCGTTGATCAGCACGCGCTCATGCGGGCCAAGCTTCAGGACAAGGCCGGTCATGCCGCCCCCCTGTCGCCGCGCAGGCCGCGCATAACGGCCATGTTGATATCGGCCAGAACCTCGACGCTGGCCTTGTCCTCCAGCACATCGCGGCTGTGCTTCGCGGTGAATTCGTAAAGATAGAACAGCCGGGCGCGCAAGGCGGCGGGAAGGCTGTTGTCCGGAAGTGCCACATCCGAAGCAAGCGTCGACCACAGGCGGGTGTTGTCGGTCACCGCGCGGACGAGACCGGGAAAGTCACTGGAGCGGTTGGCCCAGGCGCTGCGCAAGCCTTGCGTGACCTGGGCGAGGAGGTCGTATTCGACCGAGCGCGGCGTGCGGGTCGGTGCCTCTTGCCGGGCGTAGCGGATGGCGGAATGATAGGTCATGGGGTGTCCATCTGGTCAAGACCGGGGGTGGGAAAGGCCGCGAGGTTGATCCCCGCGGCCCGATGTCATCAGCGGAACAGCGCCAGCAGACCCTGCGGCTGCTGGTTCGCGATGGACAGGGCCTGCGTCGCAAGCTGCTGCTGCACCTGCAGCGCCTGCAGCCGGGCCGAGGCTTCCTCCATGTCGGTGTCGACCATCGCGCCGATGCCGGTCTTGAGCGAGTCGGTCAGGTTGCCGACGAACTCGTTCTGGATGTCGATCCGCTTCTGCGACGAACCGAAGCTGGCCGCCGCGTTGATCGAAGTCTGCAGCAGGCCTTCGATGTCGGTCAGCGCCGCCGCCGGATCGGCCGTCACGTCGATCGTGCCCAGCGCGGCCAGCCCGCCTTCGCCCCGGGTCGAGGCCACCGACACCGCAGCTGCGGTGTTCGTGTTGTTGGTGACGCTCAGAACGCCCCCGGTTGCCGACAGGGTGAAGTCAGACCCGTTGAGCCCGCCCTGGGTCAGCGCATTGCGCAGGCCTTCGGCAAGCTCGACGTTGGTATCGCCTTCCTTCACCACATAGCGCCCGGTCGTGGACCCGACGGTCAGCTCGATGGCATCGCCTTCGATCAGCGCGTTCGTGGTGGCCGGGTTCGCGCCGAAGGCGTTGGACGCAAGCGCCCCTGCGCCGCCCTGGATGACGAAGGTCCCGACGGTGCTGGTGGCATTGGGCGCACCGGTCGGGTTGGTCACGGCGCCAAGGGCGGTGCCCGTCAGCGCCGTCCCGGCCGAGGTTGACAGGTTCTGCGCCGTGACCTCGATGTTGGACGACGCCACGCCGGTCGCGCTGCGGTCCAGCGACGACAGCACGTTGATCGACGTCTGCGAACCGTCAACCAGGTTCAGACCGTTGAACTGCGCCGCACCGACGACCGATTCGATCTGCTTGGTCAGCTCCGTGATATCGGTCTGCAGCTTGCTGCGGTCGACGTTCTCGGCCTGGGCGGCGACGATCTTGCCCTTCATTTCCGTCAGAAGCTTGGTGACCGATTCCGAGGCGTTGCGGGCAACCGTCAGCGTGGCATTGCCGACGGACAGACTGTCCGAAATCCCCTTGAAGCCCTGGACATCCGATTCCATCACCTTGGAAATCGCCCAGACGGCGGCGTTGTCCTTGGCGGTGGCGACCGACTTGCCGGTGGAGATATCGGCCTGGGTCTTGTTCAGGTTGGCGTTGATGCCCTTCATCGTCTGCAGGGCAACCATCGCGCTGGTATTGGTCAGGATCGACGACATGTTTCATTCCTTCGCGGGAGAGGCCGCAGCTTTCACGGCCGGAAAGGCCACGGTGTCGTGGCGGGATGGGCGTTCTGTCCTGTGCCGCCGGAGGCCCGGAAGCGCCGCCCCCTCATGAGGCGCGAGGTCCATCAGGCGCCAAAGCCCCTAATCAAGTCCTAAGCGCCAACTGCGAAATGCCCGGCATTTGAACGAGTTCACACCCGGCGTGCGGGAATCGTCGCGACCGGCGCGATGGCCGCCTTCTGGCCGCGCGCGTCGTAGGTGGTCAGGGTCGGGCCGCGGGCGATCTCGGCCATCCGGTGGCGGGCGGCCCTGACGCCCCGGCCTGCCGCCTCAAGCAGCCGGGCGTTGCGCCGGGCCTTTGCCTGCAGCCGTGCGGCGGTGACCTGGTCACAGGGCGGGGGAAGGGCCTGCTCCATTTCCGGCGTCAGCGCTGCCAGCCGGGCCATATCCCCGGCCAGAAGAGCCTCGGCGGCGAGGTCCAGCAGATCTTCAAGCCTGGTCATTTCCGGCCTTGA
>JBIJDO010000203.1:0-5599 GCA_044344105.1 Tabrizicola sp. | reverse complement strand
GGACGATGCCGACAGCGCGCTCCGCATCGACCCGGACTATGCTTACGCCAACGAGATCAAGGGCCGCTGCCTGATCGACCTTGACCGCGCCGAAGAAGCGCTTGGCTACTTCGACACCGCCATCGCGCTCAGCCCCGGCTACCAGAACGCCTATCGCAACAAGCTGGCTGCCCTGGCCGCCCTTGGCCGCCACGAAGAGGTGGTCGCGGTGGCCGATGCGGTCCTCGCGCCCGGCGTGGTCAAGGATCCAAGCCCTGCCATCGAAGAGGACATCCTCGCCCGCCGCCTTCAGGCGCTGGCCGAATATGCCCTTCCGGCCGTGGTCGCCGCCGAGGCTGCGGCGCTTCTTCTGCGGTATCCCGCGAACTTTGCCGCCGCCAATGTGCAGGCCCGCGCCCTGCTGGCCGACGGCCAGGCCGAGGCCGCCGATCAGGCCACGCAAGCTCTGCGCGACAACGCGGACGGCCAGAGGATGGAGGCGGACTATCACGATACCCTCGCCCGGATCGATGCCGCCCTGGGCCGGATGGACGCGGCCTATGCCAATTACGACGCGGCGATGGCGATCGACGCCGGCCTGTCGCGGACCTATGCGCGCAAGCTGTCGGAACTGGGCTTCCTGCCGTTGTCCAACGCACCGGCAGGCGTGCTGACGGCGCTGCGCCGCTGCATGGACGTGAAGAAGGCCGCCTGCCGCTTCAGCGACTAGGGTCGCGACCCGGACCGGCCCGAAAAAGAAAGGGCGCCTCGCGGCACCCTTTTTGAAAATGGCTTTTGGCGAAAGGCTCAGGCCTTGCGGCCGTTGTCGTCCAGGTTGACCACGGTCAGCACCATGGCCCGCAGCACCATGTGGCCGATGACCGGCAGCACGGCCCAGAACAGAAGCCAGTGCGACGCATCGACCACCCGGATCATGGTTTCGTTCAGGAGCAGGAAACCGACGTTGTAGACCACCATGATCCGGGTCAGGTTCGGCAGGTGCTCTTTCATTTCGGGGTCCGGCCAGAAGCTTGCGGCGGTGCTCGTCCGGCCGTTCAAGAGGTCCTGCAGGAACACGCCCGCGATCACCACGTAGAACATGCTTTGCATGCGCTGGCTCCACAGCGGATCATCCGCAACCGCCAGCACCAAAAGCGGCAGGCCTGCCAGCGTCAGCGCAAAGACCGTCGTCTGCAGCGGTGAATAGCGGGTCAGCATGCGCCGGACCATGCCTTCGAAGCCAAGCGCGATCCGCACGGCCAGGGCCGCCAGAAACGCCGTGGCGAAGGCCTGACCCTCATGATCGGGTCCCAGCATCACCGACAGGACCGGATACCCGACCAGAAGCACCGCGCCCGGCAGGTACAGCGCACGGGACACGGGCGGCAGATCCTGAAACAGGCTCAGGAACAGACGGACCAGATCGAAGGGCGTGCGGTGCATGAGTGATCTCCCTTTGGCTCGCCGTAAGGTTTAGCGATGCTTCAAGGCAGGTCTGGGGCAGAACCCGGCCCGTTGCGGGGCATTCCTGTGCAATGGGTCAGGTTCGGTCGTCTGGCGGCTCGATCATGTGGCGCTGCAGCAGCATGAACTGCAGCATCAGGAACACAAACAGCGCGGCGGGCATGGCAAAGGTCTCAAGCTTGACCCAAAGCTCGGTCGATTGCGTGCGCCAGATCAGCTCGTTCGCGACGGCCAGCGCGGCAAACATCAGCGCCAGCCTGCGCGTCAGGATCATCCAACCCTCTGGTTTCATGGGCAAAGCCTCGGCCATCACCCATTGTAGAAGACTGCGGCCGCGCAAAAGCCCCAAGGTCAGGATCACCGCGAAGCTGCCGTAGACGAGGGTCGTCTTCATCTTGAAGAACCGCTCGTCATTGAACCATGCGGTCAGCCCGCCGAAGACCACCACCATGACGCCGACGAAGATCTGCATCCGGCTGATCGTGCCCGTCCACAACCATAGCGCGAAAATTGAGGCAAGAAGCAGCGGCACCAGGATCAGGGCCGCCACAATGAAGCCGGAATAGGCGGTCCCGCCAAACGTGTATGTCTCATCCTTGATCCGCATGTAGATCAGGAAAAACACCACGGTCGGACCAAGCTCCAGCACCTGCTTGAGAATCGGGTTGATCTTCCGTTCCGCCATCACCTGCTCCGCACATTCATTGCCCGTTTTCGCCCGCGCGATGCGGCCCCGCCTTCTCGCCCGGAACGCCCGTTCCGATCAAGCCACCCCGTGCAGCCCCTCACGGCATCCTGATCCGGCACTTCGCCCCTTCAGTCGACCAGACCGGGTAGCCAGTCCACCGTCAGGACCGATCCGGCCAGAAGCCGCGCAAGCGCCTCCGGTCCGGTCGGATCGTCGGCCAGCGCCAGAAGTCCCAGCTCTGCCGCCCCGATCCCGTCCGAGGTCAGCGACAGCACCAGCCGCCCACGGCCCTGCGGCAGGGCGCGCAGGAACCGGGCCAGTTCCTTGGCCGCATCTTCGAACAGGATCTCGTCCGGCAGGTTCCCGACGATCTCCAGCAAGGCCGCGCGCGCGGCATCGACCGGGGCCGCCCCCTCAGCCGCATCGCCCATCGCAAGGCCTGCCGCCTCCATCGCCGGACGCAGGATCCGGCCATCGCTCCGCCAGCGCAGCCGCAACTCGGTCAGCGATCCGGTGAGGATGGACGCCGCCGACAGCCCTGCCCCCCGGATGCGCGCGTCGATCTCGATCCTTGAGCCACCGGAAAAGGTCAGCATGAACGAGCGGACCTCCAGCAGGTCCTCGGCCTCGTTCCGGTAAAGGGACAGGCTCAGGTCCGCCGTCTGCAGCCGCGTCGCCGACCCCAACCAGTCCGGCGGCTTTGCCGCACCAGCCTTTGACAAAAGCTGCAGCCCGCCGGCATCGACGGTCACGACTTCAAGCGCTCCGTCCTTCAGGCGACCAGAGACCCGCAGCCGCTTTGCCGCAAGCTCGGGACCTCGTGTCGGCGTGAGCCGTGCCCCGTCAAGGACGCACCAGACATCGTCCGGTGCCGCCGGAGGTGCCGTCACCGCATAGCCCGACAGGTCCTGCAGGACCGCGACAAGGGCGCGGCACTCCGGGGCATCCTCGGCCGGGGCCGGTACGGCCAGCCCCGATGCCAGTGCCAGTGCCAGTGCCAGCCTAATCCGCATCCGTATGCACCCAGCCCACATCCACCGTCACGCCGTCAAGGACCAAAGCCGCCTCTGCCACCGTCCCCGGCACGCCCGTCACCGCATAGCCGGCGAACCGCGCCGGGCCGATCCCGGCCTCGGAGCGAAGGGACACCGTCAGATCACCCGCCGGGTTCGGCAGCTCCGCGATCAGCGCCCGCAACGCCGCCTTGCTGCCGGGCGAAACCGTCGTCTCGGGCAGGTCTGCAATCGTTGCGGTGAGTTCGGCCTTGATCCCCGCCACCGCCGCATCCATGTCACCTTCCAAGGGCAGGTATCTAGGCCCCAGCGGCATCAGGACATACCATTCGAACAGCCCGTGCGTCCGCACCGTCAGATCGGCCTCGCTCAGCGCGAAACTTGCCAGCGACATCTGCATCGCGCCTTCGGATGACAGGTCCACATTGCGGATCAGCGCCTGCGCCTCGATCCGGTTCGCGCCGGGAAAGTCGATGTTCAGCGCTTCAAGCCGCAACACCCGCTCCGCCGCATCCCAGCCCAGCGCGAGGTCGGCGTCGATCGTGTTGGCCCGCGCCTGCGCCGCGAACAGCCAGTCCATCTGCGGATTGCCGGTCTGGACCACGATCCGCAGGTTCCGGACCTCGACCTCCAGCCGGTCCGGCGTGATCGTTCCATCCAGAAGCAGGTCCAGCGCCGTGCCGCGAAACCGCAAGGTGTCGGCGTGCCAGTCCAAAGCATAGTCCCCGGCCAGGTCCAGCACCGGGTTTTCCACCACGCACCAATCGCCGTCCATCGCCGAAATCGCGCCCCGGACCGGCAGTCCCTCGCCCAGACTGTCGCCGATCTTCGCCCAGACCGCCCGGCAAACCTCATTCCCGAACAGGACCTCGGCCCCGGCCGGAGCCGCCATCAGCGCCAGCGACACCAGCGCCGCCCGGATCATTCTCCCGCCCCGACCAGCGCCCTGGCAAAATCCTCCGGATCAAAGGGGGCAAGGTCGTCGATCTGCTCGCCGACGCCGATCGCATGGATCGGCAGCCCGAACCTGTCGGCCAGCGCCACCAGCACGCCGCCCTTGGCCGTCCCGTCCAGCTTCGTCATCACCAGCCCGGACACATCCGCAATCTTGCGGAAGATATCCACCTGCGTCACCGCGTTCTGCCCGGTCGTCGCATCCAGCACCAATAGCGTGTTGTGGGGTGCCGTCGCATCCACCTTGCGGATCACCCGGACGATCTTGGCCAGCTCCTCCATCAGGTCGGCCCGGTTCTGCAACCGCCCCGCGGTATCGATCATCAGCAGGTCCGCCCCCTCTGCCTTCGCCTTGGTCAGGGCATCGAACGCCAGGCTCGCCGGGTCCGAGCCTTCCGGAGCCGTCAGCACCGGCACGCCCGCCCTTGTGCCCCAGATCTGCAACTGCTCCACCGCCGCCGCGCGGAACGTGTCGCCCGCCGCGATCACCACGGTCTTCCCCGCCGCCTTGAACTGGCTTGCCAGCTTGCCGATCGTCGTCGTCTTGCCCGATCCGTTCACCCCCACCACCAGCACGACCTGAGGCTTCTGCGGATAAAGGGGCATCGGCCGCGCCACCGGTTCCATGATCCGCGTCACCTCCGCCGCCAGCGCCCCGCGCAATTCACTGGTCGAGACCTTCCGCCCGAACCGCCCCTCGGCAATGTTCGCCGTCACCCGGACCGCCGTCTCCACCCCCATGTCGGCCTGGATCAAGAGCTCCTCCAGGCTTTCCAGCATCGCATCGTCCAGGACCCGGCGCGGCTCCTCGGACCGGCCCAACAGACGGCCGATCAGCCCAGGTTTCTGCGGCGACGCCGGTTCGGCCGTTGCTGCGGCAGGCACTGGCGCCGCCTCGTCAGACCCTGGCGTCCCATCGGCCTTGGGCTGCTCGACTTCGACTGCCGTTTCGTCCGCAGCCTTGACGACCTCCGGCTCGACGACCTCCGGTTCCGCCACTTCGGCCCCTTCGGCCACCAGCGCTTCCAGCCCCTCGCCGATCCTGTCCGACGACCGGAACAGCCGGTCCTTGAGCTTCTTGAAGAACGACATGGGCAGGACCTCGGGATACACTGTCCTTCACCTAGTCACTTTGGCAGCCCGTGAAAAGTCCGTCCTGACACGCCTCGCCTTCCCCACCACCGCCACCCGCAACAGACCCCCGATGTCATCCCCGCCGACAGAATGGCGGTTGCATGCACCCGATTTTCACGGAAGTCTCCCACCATCGATCCCGCATCTTTCGTGACCCGAAGGCCGATGTCCGCCAAACCCGCCCCGCCCCTGCCCCTCTGGGCCTTCGCGCTTGCGGCCCTCATGCCCCTGCCGCTGATCGCCCTTGGCGTCGGGTTCCAGGGCGTCTGGCTCTGGGCGGCCTTCCTCTACATGGCCTGCCTCACCCTTGTGCTCGACCAGCTGATCCCCCTCACTTCCGACCCCGCAAACGCGGAGGAGTTTCCGG
>JBIJDO010000202.1:0-5614 GCA_044344105.1 Tabrizicola sp. | reverse complement strand
TCATCGATCCTGTTGATCTTGTGGTCTGGAATTCGGGCGAGGGTGTCGGCAAGCCATGCCTGAGGATCGACACCGTTGAGTTTTGCGGTTTCGATCAGGGTGTAGGCGATGGCGGCGGATTTCCCGCCGGTTTGTGATCCGACGAAGAGGTAATTCTTGCGGCCCAAGGCGACCGCCCGCATCGCGCGCTCGGCGGTGTTATTGTCGATCTCCAGGATGCCGTGATCGAGGTAGGGGCGCATCCGTGCCATTCGGGTCAGGGCATAGCGGATTGCGCAGGCCAGAGGGCTTTTACCCGATATGTCAGTCAGTTGGGCGTTCAGCCAAGCCTCCAGTCCGTCGAAGGCGGGTTTGGCTTCGGCCTGTCGGATCTGAACCCGTTTGTCGGGCGGCAAACCCCGCGCTACTTTCTCGACCGCATAGAGTTCGGCGATCCGCCGGATGGCCTCGTCGGCGATGGCCGAGCCTTGCGCCTTGTGCACATCGACGAACTTGCGCCGCACATGGGCCATGCAGGCAACTTCGCGGACATTGCCGGATCGGTAGAGATCCTCGAACCCGGCATAACCATCAGCGTGCATCCAGCCGCTGTATTCGGACAGGTGATCCTTCGGGTGCTCGCCTTTGCGGTCGGATGAGAAGCGATACCAGCTGGCGGGCGGGATGCTGCTGCCCCAGGGGCGCTCGTCTCTGCCGTAAGCCCAAAGCCGCGCTGTCTGGGTTTTGCCGGTGCCTGGTGCCAACATTGCCACTGGGGTGTCATCGGCGAAGATCGCCTGACCCGCCAGCACATGCCGCCCGATTGCGTCGGCGAGCGGCGCAAGCAGGGCGGTAGATTTGCCGACCCAGTCGGCCAGCGTCGAGCGGTCGATATCGAGCCCGTCGCGCTCGAAGATCTGGCTTTGGCGATACAGCGGCAAGTGATCCGCGTATTTGTTGACCAGCACATGGGCGAGCAGACCCGGTCCCGGCCTGCCACGTTCGACAGGGCGGCTTGGCAGCGGGGCCTGCGTGAAGCAATCACAACTCGTGCAGGCCCTCTTCGGCCGCACGATCCGGTTCACGATGAAATGGCCGCGGACGTATTCCAGTTCTTCGGTCACATCTTCGCCCAACCGACGCAACTTGCCACCACACTGGGCACATTCAGCGCCGCCCGGTACAAGTTCGACCTCCACACGCGGAAGGGGATCGGGGGTCGGCTTGCGCTTGGTTTTTTTCGGTGGATGTATCATCGGGCAGGCGCAGCTTCGCGATCAGAACCGCCTGCGACTGCACTTCGGCCAGCAAAAGTGCGGTGAACGCCCGCAATTCCGCAAAGTCCTCCGGCAGCGACTTGGTGACATCCAGCATGATAAAAGTATAGCAAAGCGAGTGCTTTACGGGAATCTCAAAGTAGCAAAACCGTCACTTTCTCCCGCCCTCAATGGCCGCCAGGTGCGCTGCGGCACCCGCCAGTCAATGCCTTCCGGCAGCATCGCCAGCTGCGCCGGGGTCAGCGCGATCTTGCCTTCCTTGGCGGACAGCCACACAAAGCGGCCCTTCTCCAGCCGCTTCGAGAACAGGCATGCGCCCTGTCCATCCCACCAGATGATCTTGATCCGATCACCCTGCCGCCCCCGGAACACAAACATATGACCGTTGAACGGGTTGGCTTGCATCGTCTGCTCGGCTTGAGCTGCCTGCGCGGCAAAGCTCTGGCGCATGTCCGTCACCCCGACCGCCAGCCAGACCATCGCGTTCATCGGGACTGGGGTCATCCCGACAGACCACGGATCGGCCGGGCCAGCGCTTCGGGATCATAAGACCCGCTGACCCGAAGCCGATGCCCACCGGCAATCTCAATCTCAAGCAGACAGTCGGGCAAGACGTTGCTGAGCAAAATGGGCCTGGCGGCTTCTGAGGGCAGGGTTCACAATCCCTACAGGCGGAAAGACCGGCGCATCCACAGCGGCTTGCGCCGATCCCGGCGCATGGCGTGCATCCCGCAACCATTTGAAGATCATGTTGGCATTCAGCGCATTTCGCCGCGAAACCTGCGCCACCGAAACGTCGGGGACCGCCGTCTGAACACAGATCGACCGCTTCTCCTCGTCAGTCCAAAGCCGTTTCGTCCGCCAAACCACCCAAAGCCCCATAGTGTCCGCTCTCCAAACCGGACACCAGCCGACCAACTCTATCCGCGGCAGAGCAGTCAGACCGGACGCTTATTGCCGATCCGTCGCGACGTCGCCTAGTTCACCAGTCTCAACTGAACCGGCCGGGCCTCGGCCTGGGCGACTTTCTGCCTCAGGTCGCGCACGCGGCGTTCGTGTTCAAGAAAAGCGATCTCAGATCCTTTGCCCGCGCGGACCGAGGCGATGGATTTCAGAAAATCCTCGTAGATCTGGGTCTTTAGCGCGTCGATTTCATGAAGCGATGTCTGCATCTTGGACAAACCTTTGGAGCACGTGCTCCAATCACTGTCGCCAAAGATGGCAAAATCGCGGCGCTGGAAGGACCGCCAAGGACCGCGCGTTCGGCGCCGTCATCTCCGATCGGGCAACACTTTCGCCCCGGTCGGCGTCATCTCGATGCTCTGGGGATCGAAGTCAGACCAGATTCACCGATCCAGAGCCGAAACCGGGCTTGCTGATTCTGTCGTCCCGTCCTTCACATGCAGGCTGCGCGGATCGCCTTCAGGCAGGATCGCATCGTCAGACGACGCCCAGATCAAATACCTGATTCCGAACGCTTTTCCGAGATTCCTGGGTCCCTCAGCCGATGCGCTGCATCTGCAATCAAAGACCGGGTTCTGAGCCGCGGAAGGGGAATTACGCGGTCAGAACCCGTCTGGTCATCGTATGGGACTGGTACAAACTTCACTCGCCACAAATACAAAGTACCTCATCTAATGCACGATTAGCAACACTTATATTCTGCGGGAATCGAAACAGTGTGTTCGCGCCCCAGCATAAGTGACAATTCCTGCATTCGCCCCAGACGGGCAGGCCTGCGAAGTATTGTTTCTGTTCCGGCATTTGGTGCGACCTCGGAACCGCAGAAAGGAGTTCCCGCCTGTTTCCGTTTCGGCGACGTGAGTCGCATCTCCTGCCCGGCCCAGCCGAGGATGCCTTGCGATCAGAGGCGCGCGTCGGCTCTTAGACCGACATGTCCAGCGGCTGCTCTACTGTCCGGAGATCAGTTCCGCGCACGGCAGAGGGCAACCGCCGATATCTCTGATCCTGGCTCAGTTCTTCATGTGCCAGATGCAGGTGCCGCGCCGGGATCTGCGGAAACAGATGATGGACCAGGTGATAGGAATCGTTGCGGGGGAAGAAAAGCAGACGGACCAGAGTTGGCGCAAGCACGTTGCGCGAGGCTTCGATCTCGTCCTTCGCGCCGACGAGCCCGGCGTGGTCCAGACAATCCGTCCAGAAGTTCAGCGTCGGATAGATGTAGAACAGCGGCAAGATGACAAGGAGGACTGCGCTCAGGGGTTCGAACAGCAGGAAGATCGCCATCGCCGCAAGCAGGACCAGCTTCAAGCCCAGGAATGCGCGACCATCCTTGGCCGAGAGGTTGATTCCGGTGTAAAGCGGCAGGTGTCGCCCGGTCAAAGGCACCATGATGTGGCGCAGGATGGTCCGCGGGCTGATCGGATCATGCAGCCCGAACTTCTCGATCAGGGCAAACTCCGCATCATGCGCGTAGTCGCCGTTGTGGGCATGATGGGACAGGTGGTCGTCGCGGTACTTGCGAAAGGATTTCAGCAGGATCGCGGCGCAGAACCGACCGATCATCACATTGTCGGCCCGCTCCTCGGCGAAGGTCGCATGGCAACATTCGTGAACGATGTTGTTGATGCCCCGCAGTCGGGTGCCGATGAAGGCCGACAGGGCCATCACGGCCGCTCCGCTCCAGACCGAAAGCGGTCGCGACAACAGATAGCTGCCAAGCAGGATCGCCGCGAAAATGAGGCCGACATAGGCCACGACGATCAGCCATGCGGCCATCCGGCTGTAGCGTTTCAGACCAAGAAACCGCCAGACGTACTCTTTTCTCAAGACCCGACCAGACATGCGCCCCCCCTCGAACTTTGCGGTACCATAGCCAAATTGTTGAACAAACTAAACACTTTCGCCTCATTGTTTATCACTCGATCAAGGTACATGAGGGTAGCTAATGCAAAATTAGCGACATCCTTTGCTTTGTTGGACCTTTTGCGTCATTATGGATTGTGGCGCATAAGCGTTCCTTATGCTGTGAGGCGGCGATGTCACGCTTTGACTATGATTCACTCACGATCCTCGCGGCGGTCATTCGCGAAGGAAGTTTCGAGGCGGCCGCAAAATCGATGAAGGTGACGCAGTCGGCGGTCAGTCAGCGAATCAAGCAGCTGGAGGAAAAGGTCGGCGTGGTGCTTGTCGCGCGCGGAAGGCCCTGCGTCCCCACCGAGGCCGGCCTGCAGTTTTTCCGTCACGCCGAACAGGTGAGCCTGCTGCAGCAGGAACTGGCCGAGAGGATGCGCGCGCTGGTCGGCGGCGAGGAAACCGTCGCCGCGACGGTCCGCATTGCCGTGAACAACGACAGTCTGGCGACCTGGTTCCCGAAGCTGATCAAGGTGGCCACCAGGGAACTCGGCATCCGCTTCGACATCCTTCCGGATGACCAGGAACACACCGAATCCAGTCTCAGGTCCGGGGATGCACTTGCCGTAATCACCACGCTTGAGACCCCGGTTCAGGGGTGCAGGATCATTTCGCTTGGCTCGATGGACTACCTGGCCGTCGCATCGCCCGAACTGTACGGAGCCCATTTTTCGGAAGGAGTCTCTCTTGAGGCGCTAAGGAAAAGTGTCGCCGTGGCCTTCAATCGCAAGGATACGATCCAGGACCAATGGATGGCGCTTTGCTTCGGGGCAACGGTTCCGCTCTCCATTCACTATGTGCCGTCCTACGAGGGATACCTTTCCTGCTGCCTGAACGGTGCCGGATGGGGCCTCGTGCCAAGCATTGCCGGGCGCAGCTACATTGATCGCGGGGAACTGGTGGAACTCAGCCCCGGCAAGAGGGTCAGCGTGGCACTGCACTGGCAGGCCGCCATGCAATCAAGCGAAATTCTCAGCCGCCTCGGCAATCTGGTCCTGACCGTCGCGCATGAGCATCTTGCCCCGGACAGGTTCCGCCCGAACTGAGGCGAGCGCACCTGCGGCTGGCTCAGCTTCAATGTCTCGTCGAAGCCGCATCGCTGCATCGCGGAGTCACCCCACCGCCGACGCATTGGTGCCACATTGATCCAGATGATCATTCGAAGATGGTCCGTTTGCCGTCATCGGCTGAAGTGTTTGCGAGGAGTGAACCCAAGTGCTGTCGTCCGCCAAGACCAACCGTGAGCGCGGCCCGCGTCCGCAAGCAGTGAACGTCTCCCCCTCGCGTATCGCAACAGGTGGAATCGGCGCGGCGGAGGTCGTGACGCTCGGCGCAAGGGCCCAGCAGCAACAGGTCCTGAGGGTTCTGGTCGAGGATTTTGGCGGCGAAGTGATGGCCTCCTCGCTGACCCACCGCCTGTCGTTCCGGCAGGGCCAGAGCCAGCCGTCGTTCGGGCCCGGTCTGCTAGATGTCTTGCGGACCCT
>JBIJDO010000014.1:0-17112 GCA_044344105.1 Tabrizicola sp. | reverse complement strand
ACGATACAAGCCGCCTTGCCTGGTGCGGGGGGATGGCCGACGGGACCAGAGCCGCCGCACGCCGCCGGCCTTCCGCATCCTCGCCTGGACAGCGTTTCCCTCGGCGGACGGGCGACTGCCCGCCCGTCACGACCCCGTCACGGCCCCGCCACGGCCCCGTCAAGGACCCGTCAAGGCCCCGTCAGGGCTTCACCGTGATCCGCCCGTCGGTCATCGGCGTGTAGGGGCCGATCTTCGCCATGTACGCGGCCGTGACTTCGGCCAGGTCCGGTCCGAAGTCATAGGCATTCGCCGCGGTCTCGAACATCTTGAACCCGTCGCCGCCGGTACGGACATAGTTGTTCGACACCACCTTGTAGACCGCCGCCGGGTCGATCGGCCCCCAGGCATCGCCGCCGATCAGCACCATGACCTCCGACACCCGCGCTCCGACCGGAGCCTTGGGGTCGACGGTGTATTTCATCCCCGCCACCTGCAGGAACCGCCCCGCACCCTCCTCAAGCTGGCTGACACCGTTCTCCAGCGCCGCCACCAGGGTCTCGCCCGTGACCTCGAAGGTGGACAGCGTGTTCTGGAACGGCAGCACCGTCAGCACTTCGCCCATCGTCACCGGCCCGGCATCGATTGACGCCCGGATCCCGCCGCCGTTCTGCACGGCGATGGTCACACCCTGCCCGGCCACCCGGTCCAGCATCGCCTCGGCGATCAGGTTGCCCATGGTGCATTCCACCGCCCGGCAGCTTTCCCGCGCACCGTCGATGGCCGCGGTGGTCTCGGCCACAACCCTGTTGCGGATTTCTTCCAGGGGCACCGCAAGTTCGGCAATCCGGTCCAGCGTCGGTTGATCCTCGGCCACCGCCGCATCCATGATCCGGGGCTCACCCGTGGCGCTCACCACCTCGCCCGCGTCGTTGAAGGTCACGTTCAACTCGCCCAGGAACTTGCCATAGGCATAGGCCGACACGATGGCCGTCGGCCCCACCATCGTCGGGTAGGGACCGACCGCATCCTCCGAGCTGTTCGACAGATAGGTGTTCGAGTGCCCGCCGACGATCACATCGACGCCCGTGGTCTCGGCCGCCACGCGCTTGTCGACCTCATAGCCGGAATGGCTGACCACGATGATCTTCGTCACACCCTCCGCCGTCAGCGCGTCGACCTCGGCCTGCACGGCACCGACCGGATCGGTGAAGATGACGTTCCTGCCCGGACTTGCCAGCTCGTCGGTGTCCTGCGGGGTCAGGCCGATCAGGCCCAGCTTCTCGCCGCCCTTCTCGATCACCACCGATTTCCGGATCTTGTCCTTCAGAAGCGCCTCGCCCGACACATCGGCATTCGACATCAGCACCGGGAACGCGACCGCATCGATGAACCCGGCCAGCACCTCCGGCCCGTCGTCGAACTCGTGGTTGCCCACCGTCATCGCGTCATAGCCGAGCTTGGTCATGAACTCGGCGGTCATCTTGCCCTTGTAATAGGTGTAGAAGAGCGTCCCCTGGAACTGGTCACCGCCGTCCAGCAGAAGGGTGTTGTTCGACCGCGCCCGTGCCTCGGCCAGCGCCGTCACCAGCCGGGCCGACCCGCCAAAGCACTTGCCCTCGGCGGCGTCCTCCTCCGAGCAGGCGGAATCGAACGCCGAGATCGGCTCGAACCGGTCATGGAAGTCGTTCGTGTGCAGGATGGTCAGCGCATAGTCAGCCCGGGCCAGCCCCGCCGACAGCGCGATGCCTGCAACCGAAAGGTAAAGTGCACGCATGGAAAACTCCCTTGTTGGTTGATTTTGTCAGGCTGCTCCTGGCAAACCTCAGAGTCAAAGGCGGATTGTCCCGACTTGGCGGACAATTGCGTAAGCGCCATGACAAAGCGGACGGATTGACCCGCTGCCCATCTGCGGGCAAAAGCGCGCCATGCTGATCCTCAAGATCTTCCGCCGCTCCGAATGGGACGCCTTCCGCGCCGCAGGCCGGACATTGGGCGCGCCCGTGGACCTTGCCGATGGCTACATCCATTTTTCCACGCCGTCGCAGGTGGCCGCGACCGCCGCGAAGTGGTTCGCGACCGAAAGCGATCTTGTACTGGTGGCCTTCGACCCCGATCAGCTTGGCCCCGACCTGCGCTGGGAACCTTCGCGCGGCGGCCAGCTTTTCCCGCATCTCTACCGCGCCCTGAACCTGACCGAAGTGGTCTGGGACAAGTCGCTGCCGCTGGGCGCCACCGGCCACATCTTCCCCGAGGGCCTGTTGTGAGCCTTCGCGAACGTGCCGGGCTGGCCCTTCTGCACCGGCTTGACCCCGAACGCGCGCACGGGCTGTCGCTTCTGGCGCTGCGCCTCGGCCTTGCACCCCTGCCCGGCCCGGTCAGCCTGCCCCGGCTTGCGACCACGCTTGCCGGGATGCCGCTTGCCAACCCTGTCGGCCTTGCGGCGGGCTACGACAAAAATGCCGAGGCCGTGGGCCCCTTGTCCCGCGCCGGATTCGGCTTTGTCGAGGTCGGGGCTGCCACGCCCCTGCCGCAACCCGGCAATGACAGACCCCGGCTCTTCCGCCTGACCGAGGACCGCGCCGCGATCAACCGCTTCGGGTTCAACAACCGGGGTATGGACGCCATCGCCGCCCGGCTTGCGGCCCGGCAAAGGGGCCGCGTTCCCGTCGGGCTGAACCTTGGCGCGAACAAGGGCGCGCAGAACCGGGCTGCGGATTTCGCCACGGTCCTGGCCCGGTGCGGAGCCGATGTCGACTTTGCCACCGTCAATGTCAGTTCCCCGAACACCGAGCGCCTGCGCGACCTGCAGGGAGCGGCAGCCCTGAAGGCGCTGTTGCACAACGTGATGACGGCCCGGGAAAGCCTGCCGCGCCCGATCCCGGTCTTCCTGAAGATCGCGCCCGATCTTTCGATCGACGATCTTGCGGACATCGTCGAGGTGGCCCTGGCCGCAAGGATCAGCGGGATCATCGCGACCAACACCACATTGGACCGCCAGGGTTTGAAATCTGCAATGCGGAGCGAGACGGGCGGCCTTTCCGGCGTGCCACTGTTCGAAAAGTCCACCCGCGTGCTGGCGCAGCTTTCCCGGCTCACACAGGGGCTGGTGCCGCTGATCGGGGTTGGCGGCATCGCCTCGGCCGAGGACGCCTATCAGAAGATCCGTGCCGGGGCCTCGGCGGTGCAGCTTTACACCGCTCTGGTCTATCAGGGTCTGTCCCTGGCCTCGGACATCGCAAGGGGCCTTGACGCGCTGCTCGCCCGCGACGGCTTTGCCAATGTCTCGCTGGCCGTCGGCACCGGTCGCAGCGCCTGGCTGTAGCCGCAGAACGCCTTGCCCGGTCGCGCAGGCGATCAGAACGCCTTGAACGTCATGGTGGTCAGCGTGCGCTGGATGCCCGGGATGTCGAACAGCTTCGACGACAGGTAATGCCCCACGTCCTGATCGTCCGGGATGTAGACCTTGGCGATCAGGTCGAAATCGCCGCTGGTCGAGTATAGCTCGCTCACCACCTCGCGGTCCCAGATCGCATTGGCAACCTCATAGGTCATACCGGGCGTGCAGCGGAACTGGACGAAAACCAAAGCCATCGTAATGCTCCCTCTTTCCGCAACGATAGGCGACAAGACCGCGAAGCTGAACAGCCACAGCCCAAATTTTTCGCAGAAAAATTGTGGGCCCCTACCCGCCGTCGCCCAGAGGCAGGGGGCCGGGCTCCCGCCGGAGGTCCTCCAGGGTCAGTGGTCCCCCCGGCCTCGCCAGCCTGTTGCGCACCACCCAGAACAACCGGTTCTGCGCCCGGGTTATCGCGACATAGGCCAGCCGCTTCCACAGGGGCACGCCCGATTCCATCCGTCCCGACTGTGCCGCGGCATACATGTCGGGGGCATAGACCTGCACATCCTCCCACTGCGACCCTTGCGCCTTGTGGATCGTCACCGCCGCACCGTGCAGGAACGCCGCTCCCATCCGCGCGGCATGCGGGATGAACGGCTCTTCCTCGTCCGGCTTCTCGATCTTGATGATCGACGCCGCGCTGACCTGCGGCTCTTCGGCCCCCACCACATGCAGCCGGGCAAATCCCTCGCGGTTGCCCTCGCCGAGGTAGATGACCTGCGCGCCCTTGATAAGCCCCCGCGCCTCAAGGTCGATCCGCTTCTTCCGGTGTTTCAGCGGCAGCTCGATCCCGTCGCAGATCAGGGGCTCCCCCGGCAGAAGCGCATCCTCGGGTGCGCCATAGGCCGACCGGAACGCCTGGATCAGCCGCACCCGCGTCGCGTTGCGCCAAACGAGCACGGGTGAACGCGCCATCAGCCCGGCCTCCACCCGTTCCGCCCAGACCACGCGACCGTCGGTGCGGGCCTTCTGTTGAACCAGTTTGCGCCCTTCGCTCAACCGGTCGAACACCATCTCGCCCGACGCGCCCACCGGGGCCAGCTGCGCCGGATCGCCGAACAGGACCAGCGTCGGAAAGATCTCGCGCAGGTCGTCAAGCTGGCGCTCGTCCAGCATCGAGGATTCATCGACGAACCCGACATCCAGCGGCTCTTCCCGCCGCTTCCAGCCCTTGATGAAGTCGCTGCCCTTCAACCCCGCCGCTGCCAGCGCTCCGGGGATGCTGGCAACCTGGCTGTAGAACGCATGCGCCCGGTCCAGCGCCATATCGGTCAGCCCCTCGACCGTCGGCCTTGTCCCCGTCCCCGCCAGCCATTCGGCGATCTTCTCGTATTCCGGCGCGTAGATCGGCGTGTAGAGAATCCGGTGGATCGTGGTCGCAGGAACCCCTCGCAGCCGCAGGACGCTCGCCGCCTTGTTCGTCGGGGCCAGGATCGCCAGCGTCCGGCGGTCGCGCCGCCTGCGGCCTTCGTAGTCGCCAGAGACAACCTCGACGCCGGCCGCCTTCAATCCCCGGTACAACTCGGCCAGAAGCATGGTCTTGCCGGACCCCGCCTTGCCCACCACGGCCAGGACGGACGCCTTGCCTTCGGCCATAGGCGACAGGCCGCCCTCGACCATGTCGATCCCGGCACCAAGAAACGCTGCGGCCAGCCGGTCGTAAGCTTCGGCCTGGTCGTCGGAAAAGATCAATGCTTGGGCCTGCATGGCGCGACAATAGGGCCTTGCAGCGGGGAACGGTAGCGCCGGATCGCCCCCCGTCCCTGATCCCGGCCCTAGTGCAGCTTCCGACCCGACGGAGGGGTTTCGGGGGGCTCGTCCGGCCCGCTTTCCGCGGCTGCAATCGCGCGCCGGGCCTCGTCCAGCGCTTCCGAGACCTTTGCGGCCAGTCCAGGCAGGTCGTTCCGGGTGGCATAGTCCTGCAGATCCGACAAGACGTCGAAGATCCAGTCGTGGCGCATGACCCCCTCGGAGCGAAACCCGGTGCGCCGGGGCGGTCACACCTCCAGAAGCGGGACCGCAGCACACCGGCCCCGCCACTAAAGCACAGATTTCGCAGTCGTTGGGGAATTCGATGTTAAAGGTTGTGCCTATCGCCTTACGCTCGCCTCAAGCGTGTCTTCAAAGGTCCGCAATCCCGTGCGCGGCGCCTGGACCAGCACCGCCATGTTGCCGGGCTTGTGCTGGTTCTTCCACATCAGCATATGCGCCTTCGGGATATCGGCCCAGGGAAACACCTCCGACATGCAGGGGTCCAGCCGACGCTCGATCATCAGCTTGTTCGCCGCCGCCGCCTGCTTCAGATGCGCGAAGTGGCTGCCCTGCAGGCGCTTCTGGTGCATCCACATGTAGCGCACGTCGAAGGTGCAGTTGAAGCCCGTCGTCCCGGCACAGATCACCACCATGCCGCCCTTCTTGCAGACCAGCGACGACACCGGAAAGGTCGCCTCGCCCGGATGTTCGAACACCATGTCGACGTTCACACCCCCGCCTTGAACATTTCGGCCGGTTATGTCCCAGATCGCCTTGCCGAATTTGCGCGCTTCGGCAAACCAGGTGGCGTATTCCGGGCTGCCGACCTTCGGCAACTGCCCCCAGCATTTGAAATTCCCCCGGTTGATGACGCCCTTCGCGCCCAGCCCCATGACGAAGTCGCGCTTGGTCTCGTCGCTGATGACGCCGATCGCGTTCGCCCCCGCCGTGTTGATCAGCTGGATCGCATAGGACCCAAGGCCCCCCGACGCCCCCCAGACCAACACGTTCTGCCCCGGCTGCAGATCATGCGGCGCATGGCCGAAGAGCATCCGGTATGCCGTGGCCAGGGTCAGCGTGTAGCAGGCCGATTCCTCCCAGGTCAGGTGTTTCGGTCGTGGCATCAGCTGCTGTGCCTGGACGCGGGTGAACTGCGCGAACGACCCGTCCGGCGTCTCGTAGCCCCAGATGCGCTGCGTGGGCGAGAACATCGGATCGCCGCCGTTGCACTCCTCGTCGTCGCCGTCGTCCTGGTTGCAGTGGATGACGACCTCGTCGCCCACCTTCCAGCGCTTGACCTTGTCGCCGACCGCCCAGACGATGCCCGAGGCGTCCGACCCGGCGATGTGATAGGCCGCCTTGTGGCCGTCGAACGGGCTGATCGGCTGGCCGAGCCCGGCCCAGACGCCGTTGTAGTTGACCCCCGCGGCCATCACCAGGACCAGCACCTCGTGGCTGTCGATCTTCCAGGTGTCGACGACCTCGGCCTGGAACGACGTGTCCGGCGCGCCATGCCGCTCCCGCCGGATCGCCCAGGCATACATCCTGGCCGGTACATGGCCCAGGGGCGGCATCTCCCCCAATTCGTAGAGGTCCTTCTTCGGAGCGTCGTACACTGCAAGTGCGGGTTGCGTATCCAAAGCCAACTTTGCCTCCGACCAGATGCCGCGCCGCAGAATCGCCGCGCCCTTGCCCGCAGATAATATTCTTGCGCGCAACTTTGCAATAGTCTGGAAGAGGAAATTGAAATTTTATGTCTGCTGCATCGCGGCAGGTCCGGCATCAGGAACCGACGCCGCATAGAAATCCAGCAACGCGCGCTCTTCCGGCACCGGCTGAAGCGCCTCACTGACCAGACCCCGCCGGATCAGCGGTGCCAGACCTTCCGCCACCGTCGCCGCCAGCCCTTGTGGCGGCAGCTTCAGGACCGCCCCCTCCGACGTCAGCCGAGCGACCAGCGCCTCGACGCGCCCCTGCAGCTCATCGCGCGTAGCCGCGCCCTCCCCCAGAGCCCTGGCCACCAGCGGCACCGGCAGCACCGGCACAACCGCCGCGATCGCCGCCATCAGCCGCTCGCCCAGGCTTTCGACGCTGCCGCTGGCGGCCAGATGCGCCTCCAGGCTGACCGGCGCCCCGAATCCGGCCGCAGCGGTGCCAAAGCCCTTCGTGCCGCCCCGAAACCGCGACCACAGGAACCGCACCGCATGGAACGCGACCCGGACCGGACGGTTCCGGAACTGCCGGGTGCCCTTCGCCGCCGCTTCGACCAGCACGCGATCCTCCAGCACGCGGTCATAGGCCAGCCCCACCGGGACAAAGACCACGTCGCGATCCCCTGCGGTCCAGCCTTCGACGATATAGCTCAGCAAGCCAAGCTTCGCCGGTCCGACCCGCCCGTCGAGACTGAGCCCGCCTTCCGGAAAGATCGCCTGCGTGGTGCCCTCTTCGGTCGCCATCTGCACATATCGCGCAAGCACCTTGCGATAGAGCGCATTCCGGCTGCCCCGCCGGATGAAATAGGCCCCCATCGACCGGATCAGCGCCGACAGGGGCCAGACCCGCGCCCATTCGCCGACGGCATAGCTTACCGCCGAGCGGTCTGCGACCAGCCATGTCACCAGCACATAGTCGACGTTCGAGCGGTGGTTCATCACGAAGATCACCGTCGCCTTCGGGTCAAGCTGACCAAGCGCCTGATCCACCTTGCCGACCCGCACCCGGTACAAGAGCCGCGACAGCCACTTCGCCGCCCGCGTGCCGAACCCGAAATAGACCGTCGCCGAAAACCCCGGCACGATCTCGCGGGCGTAGCGCCGGGCCTCCTCGAAGGCGACGTCCCCGGGCATGCCCGTCTCCACGGCATGCGCCATTGCGGCCTCGACCACCCTGACGTCATAGGCCAGCCGCGCCACCATGTCCGAGCGCTGGGCCAGCTTGAAAAGAT
Source organism: Tabrizicola sp. (assembly GCA_044344105.1). GTDB lineage: Bacteria > Pseudomonadota > Alphaproteobacteria > Rhodobacterales > Rhodobacteraceae > Tabrizicola. The sequence goes on along the minus strand of JBIJDO010000014.1, from coordinate 9,037 downwards.
CGATCTTCCGGTCCAGCCGCGCATTCAGTCGTGCCAGCGCCCGTTCCGCCCGCCGCCGGAAGAACCAGCGCACCGACGGAAACAGGAAATGCGTGGCGAAACTGATCGCGGCGAAACCCAGGATCAGGACCAACAGCCAGACAGGAACCGCGACCGTGCCGAACATGGATCGAATCCTGCCCGAAACCGCAAACCTCGTCGATGACTTCGTCACTCCTCGGAGCCGGCTCCCGCGACGAGAAGACGAAGTCGCACGAGGAGCCTTGCCGCAGCGCAGCGATTGACAACGCCATGATCTTTCCCCTATCCCATCCATGACGCAATAAAATTACCAGCCCGACTCGCGAGGCACCGATGACCGCCGAAAAACCCTGGCTCTTCCGGACCTACGCGGGACATTCCACCGCCGCCGCCTCGAACGCGCTCTACCGATCGAACCTTGCCAAGGGGCAGACCGGCCTTTCCGTCGCCTTCGACCTGCCGACCCAGACCGGCTATGACAGCGACGACCCCCGGTCCAAGGGCGAGGTCGGCAAGGTCGGCGTCCCCGTGGCCCATCTCGGCGACATGCGGGCGCTCTTTGCCGACATCCCGCTCGACCGGATGAACACTTCGATGACGATCAACGCCACCGCCCCCTGGCTCCTCGCGCTTTATATCGCCGTGGCCGAGGAACAGGGGGCCGACACCCGCGCCCTGCAAGGCACGGTCCAGAACGACATCATCAAGGAATACCTTTCCCGCGGCACCTACATCCTGCCGCCCGAGCCATCGCTTCGCCTCATCACCGACGTGGCCGCCTACACCGGCCAGCACCTGCCCAAATGGAACCCGATGAACGTCTGCAGCTACCACCTGCAAGAGGCCGGGGCGACGCCGGAACAGGAACTTGCCTTCGCGCTGGCCACTGCCTGTGCGGTCCTTGATGATCTGAAAGTGAAAGTCCCAGCGGCAGATTTCCACGCAATGGCCGGCAGAATGTCGTTTTTTGTCAACGCCGGCATCCGCTTCGTGACCGAGCTCTGCAAGATGCGCGCCTTCACCGCCCTCTGGGACGAGCTTCTCGAAACCCGCTACGGCATCGCCGATCCGAAGTACCGCCGCTTCCGCTATGGCGTCCAGGTCAACTCGCTCGGCCTCACCGAACAGCAACCGGAAAACAACGTCAGCCGCATCCTGATCGAAATGCTGGCCGTCACCCTGTCGAAGAACGCCCGCGCCCGCGCCGTCCAGCTTCCCGCCTGGAACGAGGCGCTGGGTCTCCCCCGCCCCTTCGACCAGCAATGGTCGCTCCGCATGCAGCAGATCCTCGCCTACGAGACCGACCTTCTGGACTACGGCGACCTCTTCGACGGCAACCCCGCCATCGAGGCCAAGGTCAGTGAACTCAAGGCCGGAGCCCTGGAAGAGCTTGCCCGGATCGACGCCATGGGCGGCGCCGTGGCTGCGATCCCCTACATGAAATCCCGCCTGGTCGAGTCCAATGCGGATCGCCTGGCCCGCATCGAATCCGGCGAAACCACCGTTGTCGGCGTCAACCGATTCACCACCAGCGAACCCTCGCCGCTGACCACCGGCGACAGCCTGATCATGACTGCCGACCCCAGGGCCGAGGCCGACCAGTGCGCCCGCCTTGCCAACTGGCGCAGCCAGCGTGACCCGGCCAAAGTCGCCGAAGCCCTCGCCGCCCTGCGCCAGGCCGCCCGGTCCGGCGACAACATCATGCCCGCCTCGATCCAATGCGCCAAGGCGGGTGTCACCACCGGCGAATGGGGCGGGGCGATGCGCGCGCTTTTCGGCGAATACCGCGCGCCGACCGGCGTCAGCCAGCACCCGTCGAACCGCACCGAGGGGCTGGAACCGGTCCGCGATGCCGTGGCGCAGGTCGCCACCAAACTCGGTCGCCCGCTGCGCCTCCTCCTCGGCAAACCGGGCCTCGACGGCCATTCCAACGGGGCCGAGCAGATCGCCGCCCGCGCCCGCGACTGCGGGATCGAGATCACCTATGACGGCATCCGCCTGACCCCGGCCGAAATCGTCGCCGCCGCCGCGGACAAGCTGCCCGATGTAATCGGACTTTCGATCCTCTCCGGCAGCCACCTGGCCCTGATCGGCGAGACGCTGGACCTGATGCGCAAGGCCGGTCTTTCGCAGCCTCTCGTCGTCGGCGGAATCATCCCCGATGAGGATGCCAGGACTCTGACCGCGATGGGCGTCGCGCGCATCTACACGCCCAAGGACTTCCAGCTGAACCGGATCATGCTTGACCTCGTCGCCCTCGCCGACCCCGCCCCGGTGGCGGCGGAATAGCCGCAACCGCTCTGCCCGGTCGATGACCGCAAGCCTGCCTGCGAAGGTATGGTTGTCCCGCCTTATCTTCCTCGCCCGCCGGGCCTAGCACTTGCGCAAGTCCACGACAGAGGTCGCCCCATGCGTCACGTGCTCGCGCTTTCCCTTCTCTCGCTCTCGCCCGCCCAAGCGCAGGAGGCCGCCTGGCCCCATGAGCTGACCGGAATGATCGAAGAGGCCAGGTCCGTGTGTTCGGGTGATTTTTCCCTCGCCCCCGAAACCGTCGTCCAGCGCGACCTGAACGGCGACGGCACTCTGGACTGGGTCCTCGACAGCGCCGGGTTCGCCTGTTCGGACAGCTATGGCCTCTATTGCGGCACCGGCGGCTGCGGGGTTGAAACCCTGATCGACGGCAGGCTCGGCTCGCTGCTGCTGCACCGCTGGGACACCGTGACCGAAGACGGCGTGACCTACCTGACCGCCCCGAACGACAAGGGCGAAACGGTCCGCTTCCTCTGGTCCGGCAAGGACTGGGTCCTCCAGTGATCCGCCTCTCCCTCTTGCTTCTGCTCGCCGCCGCCCCGGTCGCTGCGGACCCGATCACCTCCGCCGACAAGCTGCTGGCCTATCACCGTTCCGCCTGCAGCGCGCAGGGCGGCACGCTCACCATCCCCGACGCCGCCCGACGCCCGGCCTTCCTTTCCGGCCCCGAAGACCCCTCGATCCTCCTCGACACGAGCAAGCTTTCCTGCTCCACCGCCCCGGCGATGTTCTGCGGCGAGGGGGTGGGCTGCGAGTTGAACGTTTTCGTCGGCGATGCGCAGCACAGCCTTGTCGTCCTTGACTGGTCGCTTGTCCCCGACGACGACCGCCAGCTTCTGCAGGTGACCATTGCGGGCGAGCTCATCAACCAGCCCGAACCGGGCATCTTCCGCATGACCTGGGACAACGAAACGAACGGCCTGGTGACCGTCGACTAGGCGCTTGCACTCCACGCCGCACGCAGGATTAATGCAGTTGGGGCCATACGGAAGGCCATACGGTTTCCATACGGAAACCAGACGCTTTCCAGACTGGCAAAACGTCCGAAAATCAGCGGGCCAACCCTGATTTGCGAAACAGGGGGCAAAAATGACCGTCCACATTGGCGCCAAACCCGGCGACATCGCCGAAACCGTGCTTCTGCCGGGCGACCCCTACCGCGCCCGATGGGCCGCGCAGACCTTCCTGAAAGGCGCAGTTCTGGTCAACGAAGTCCGCGGCATGCTCGGCTACACCGGTACCTGGAACGGTCACCGGGTCACCATCCACGGTTCAGGCATGGGGATGCCCTCGCTTTCGATCTACGCCAACGAGTTGATCCGCGACTACGGGGCCAGGACCCTGATCCGCATCGGCTCCGCCGGGGCGCTGCCCGAACATGTCAAGGTCCGCGACGTGATCCTGGCGCAGACCGCCTCGACCATCGGCTCGCCTTCCCGGTCGATCTTCAAGGAGCTGAACTTCGCCCCCTGCGCCGATTTCGGCCTTCTGTCAAAGGCTTACGCGGCTGCCACTGCCAAGGGCATTCCCGTCCATGTCGGCGGCATCTACTCCTCCGACACCTTCTACGACGAACGCCCCGACCTCTCCGACCAGCTCCTGCGTCACGGCTGCCTTGGCGTGGAAATGGAAGCGGCAGAGCTTTACATGCTCGCCGCCCGCCACAAGGCCCGCGCCCTCGCCGTCCTCACCCTCTCGGATCACATCACCACGGGCGAAGCGCTCCCCTCCGACCAGCGCGAACGCAGCTTCGGCGCGATGGTCGAGATCGCCCTGTCGGCCGCTTTCGCATGACCCACCTCGCCCCCCGCCCCTGGGTTCCCGCAGCTTGCGAAACCCATATCCAGCGCCTTGCCGCAGATGCCGGAAGGCCGACCGCCACGGTTGCCGCCCGGATCAGCCAACTGATTGACCGAAATCGGGAAATCCATGACCAGGACTGCTTCAACCTGAATCCCGCGACCAACGTGATGAACCCAAGGGCCGAGGCCGCGCTGGCCGCCGGTCTGGGCAGCCGCCCCAGTCTTGGCTATCCCGGCGACAAGTATGAAATGGGGCTGGAGGCGATCGAAGAGATCGAGGTCATCGCCGCCGAACTCGCGGCGCAGGTCTTCCACGCGAAACATGCCGAGATCCGCGTCGGCTCGGGCGCCCTGGCCAACCTCTACGGTTTCATGGCGCTGGCGAAACCCGGCGATGCGATCATCGCACCCCCCGGCAGCATCGGCGGCCATGTCACCCACCACGCCGCTGGCTGCGCTGGCCTCTACGGCCTGACGACCCACTCCGCCCCCATCGACGCCGACGGCTATACTGTTGATCTTGCAGCACTTCACGACCTCGCTCATGCGGTCTGGCCAAAGATCATCACCGTCGGCGGCAGCCTCAATCTCTTCCCCCATCCGGTGGCCGAGGTCCGCAAGATCGCCGATCAGGTCGGCGCCAAGGTCCTCTTCGACGCCGCCCACCAATGCGGCATGATCGCAGGGGGAGCCTTCCCCGACCCCTTGAAGGAAGGCGCGCATCTGATGACGATGTCGACCTACAAGTCCCTCGGCGGCCCCGCCGGGGGCCTGATCGTAACCAATGACGCCGCCATCGCCGAACGCCTTGACGCGATTGCCTTTCCCGGCCTCACTGCCAACTTCGACGCCGCAAAGTCGGCCGCCCTCGCGCTGACGCTCCTCGACTGGCGCGACCATGGACAGGCCTATGCCAAAGCCATGGTGGACCTCGCCAAGGCGCTCGCCACCGAACTCGCCAACCTCGGCCTGCCGGTCTTCGCCGCGGACAAGGGGGCCACGACCTCGCACCAGTTCGCCATCGAGGCGAAAGCCTTCGGCGGGGGTCAGGCGGCATCGAAGACCCTTCGCAAGGCCGGGTTCCTGGCCTGCGGCATCGGCCTCCCCGTCCCCGAGGTTCAGGGCGACATGAACGGCCTGCGCATCGGCACGCCCGAGCTTGTCCGCCGTGGCGTCACCCCGGCCGACGCCCCTGCCCTGGCCGCCCTCATCGCCGAGGGCCTGCGGTCGAACGCCCCCGAAACCGTCGCCCCCCGCACCAAAGCGCTGCGCTTGCGGTTCCAGGGCCTGCACTATGTCACTGCATGATCGCTAGGTTCCGTGACTGCGGTCATAGGGGTTCGGCCCCGAAGCCTGCCACCCGACCGGAGGGGCCGCAGGCTTGAAGACCTGCACCAGCAAAGGATGGCAGGCGGCCGCGTCCGAGGAATGCTCGGCCGAGCAGTCGCCGCCGGGGCAGGCCGACAAGGCCCCGAGCAGGTCGATTTCCGCCATGAATTCAAGATAATCACCGGGCCGCACCGGTGAGGCTTTCATGAAATACTGCCCGGTGTCGCGGGTGAACCCGGTACACATGAAGACGTTCAGCACGTCATGCACATGCAACTCCGCCGCCTTCGCGGGCAACCCCCAGTGATCCGCCACCGCGCGGGTCAGGTTGGAATGGCAGCAATGATGGTACTGCTCGCCCCCCGACAGAAGCGCGTGGGTATAGGGATCGCACCGGGTGCCGATCACGTCATGCACCGACCCGCCGAAGGCATCGAAGCCGTACCAGTCCAGCGTGTCCTCGGTGATCGTCGCCATGGGTCGCAGGTACGGCAGGCAGGACCACATCCGGTCCCCGGTGCTGAGATGCGTGCCATGCAGCGCGCGTGTCTTGCCGGAAAAGAACCGCTCGCCCAGGTTCTCCGCCGCGAACAGGTTCAGATCGCCCACCTGCGGCCCCTCGACACTGACGATGCGGAAGAACCACCCGGCCGGAACCGCGAAGGTCCGGGCCTCGCGAGGGGGCACCAGCACCTCCGACACCAGGCTCCACCCTTCCCGCGCGGCGCGGCAGGCGGCAAGGTCGGGGCGCGGCAGGCCCTCGACCGGATAGCAGATCACAGGCCGGATCGCCTTGCGCGCGGCGGCGTCGGACGGGGCGGGATGTTCGGAATGCACAGGCTTCATGGCGACCAGGCTTCCCCGGAAACTCCGCCCCCCGCAAGCGCCGATTTCTTCGAAGAAATCGGACCGGAGCCTTCAAAGGCTCCGAAGCGGAGTTTTCGAAAACTCCGCCCGCCTTACACCACCCGCTCGACCATCATCTTCTTGATCTCGGCAATCGCCTTTGCCGGGTTCAGCCCCTTGGGGCAGGTCTTGGCGCAGTTCATGATCGTGTGGCAGCGGTACAGCTTGAACGGGTCCTCAAGCTGGTCCAGCCGCTCGCCCGTCGCCTCATCGCGGCTGTCGATGATCCAGCGATAGGCATGCAAGAGTGCCGCCGGGCCAAGGTAGCGGTCCGAGTTCCACCAATAGCTCGGGCACGAGGTCGAACAGCAGGCACACATCACGCATTCGTAAAGCCCGTCAAGTTTGCTCCGGTCCTCGATCGACTGCTTCCATTCCTTCGCCGGGCGGTTGGTCTTGGTCTCCAGCCAGGGCATGATGCTGGCGTGCTGGGCGTAGAAATGGGTCAGGTCCGGGATCAGGTCCTTGATCACCGCCATGTGCGGCAGGGGATAGATCTTCACGTCACCCCTGATCTCGTCCAGCCCGTAGATGCACGCCAGCGTGTTGATCCCGTCGATGTTCATCGCGCAGGAGCCGCAGATACCCTCGCGGCAGGAGCGGCGGAAGGTCAGCGTCGGGTCGATCTCGGTCTTGATCTTGATCAGCGCGTCCAGGACCATCGGACCGCAGCTGTCCATGTCGACGAAATAGGTGTCGACCCGAGGGTTCTCGCCATCATCCGGGTTCCAGCGGTAGATCTGGAACTTGCGGACGGATTTCCCTTCCGGCTTCGGCCAGGTCTTGCCGGTGCGGATCTTGGAATTCTTCGGCAGGGTGAATTGGACCATCGGTCAGCCTCTCCAGTCGGGTCGGGCGTAAAGCGGGCGGCTCGGCGGTTCGCCCGATTTGGACATCACGCAGCTTTCATAGACCGCCGAGGGGTCCCTGCCGGTCAGGAAGTCGGAGCTGACGTTCAGTTCCAGCCCCGCAAACCTCCGTCCGTCGGAGCTTGCGCCCACCGATATCTCGCCACGGGGCTGCTCGGCCAGACGCGCGCGCTCAAAGCACTGGCGCTCGGCCTCTTGAACCGACATCGGTCCGCAGGCGACAAGCACAACAAAGGACCCAAGGATCAAGCGTTTCATCATCTTACCTCAAGGGTGGCACGCCGTTGGCCGCAAAGCAGGACTGTGCGGCAGGGCGCAGGGCGATGGTCCGGATCGTGGCCCTGGTCGAGGTCCCGGCCTCGACGCCCACATCGCGCGCCAGAAGCTCCAGCTCGTCGCGGCTGGCCGCATCGAGGATGCAGTTGGTGGCCAGCCGCGCCGGTTCGCCCGGCATGTCGATATTGACGACCGGGAAGACCACCGAATAGGCCGTCCGCTTCAAGGTGTCCGTCACCAGTGCCGCCGGGTCGCACGCGGCAAGGATCATTGTCGCCAGCAGAGGCAGCTTCCGCATCAGAACTTCCTCTCCGCAGGGGCGATCTTTGCCAAGGCGATGCCGCCCTGGGCTTCGGTCGTCAGAGGCTCGGTGTGGACGGGGCGGTAGTCAAGCCTGACCTTCGCACCATCGACCCAGGCCAGCGAATGCTTGCGCCAGCCGGCGTCATCGCGCTTGGGGTGATCCTCGTGGGCATGGGCACCCCGGCTTTCGGTGCGGGCATGCGCGCCGTAGATCGTGGCCAGCGCGTTCGGCATCAGGTTCGCCAGTTCCAGCGTCTCCATCAGGTCGCTGTTCCAGACCATGGACCGGTCGGTGACATGCAGATCGTTCATCCTGCCCGCGATCTCGGTCATCTTCCGCTCGCCCGCCGCCAGCGTCTCCTCGGCCCGGAAGACCGCCGCATCCGCCTGCATGGTCTTCTGCATGTCCAGCCGCAGCGTTGCGGTCGGCACCGCCCCCCCGGCATGGCGCAACCCGTCGAACCGCGCCAGCGCCTTGTCCACCTCGGCCGCGTTGGTCCCCGGCACCGCAGCGCCCCGGTCCACCACCTGCCCCGCCCGGATCGCCGCCGCCCGACCGAAGACCACCAGGTCGATCAGGGAGTTCGACCCCAGCCGGTTGGCCCCGTGAACGCTCGCGCAGCCCGCCTCGCCCACTGCCATCAGGCCGGGGAACACCGCGTCCGGGTTGTCGTTCGTCGGGTTCAGGACCTCGCCCCAGTAGTTCGTCGGCACCCCGCCCATGTTGTAATGCACGGTCGGCAGCACCGGGATCGGCTCTTTGGTCAGGTCCACTCCGGCAAAGATGCGCGCACTTTCGGTGATCCCCGGCAGCCGCACTTCCAGAGCCTCCTTGGGCAGGTGCGACAGGTTGAGGTGGATATGGTCGGCATTCGCCCCTACCCCCCGGCCTTCGCGGATTTCGATGGTCATGCAGCGGCTGACATAGTCGCGGGGGGCCAGGTCCTTGTAGTGCGGGGCATAGCGCTCCATGAACCGCTCGCCCGCGCTGTTGGTCAGATACCCGCCTTCACCGCGAGCCCCCTCGGTGATCAGGCACCCGGAACCGTAGATGCCGGTCGGGTGGAACTGCACGAACTCCATGTCCTGCAACGGCAACCCCGCCCGAGCCACCATGCCCCCGCCGTCGCCCGTGCAGGTATGCGCCGAGGTCGCGCTGAAGTAGGCCCGCCCGTAGCCCCCCGTCGCCAGAACCACCATCTTGGCGTTGAAGACGTGGAT
>JBIJDO010000195.1:0-5758 GCA_044344105.1 Tabrizicola sp. | reverse complement strand
GCCCCGGCCAGCGTGCGCAGGGTGAAGCGGCGCACGAAGGCGCGGGCGATGTAGCTGTCCTTGGCTCCGACGAGGCGCAGGACGCGGATTTCCGCCGAATTGGTGGCGAGGGCCGCGCGGGCGGCAAGGGTGATCATCGCGGCCATGGCCGCCCCGATCAGCGCGATGGATAGGACCCCCAGAAGCCGGATGCGCCCGGCCGCTTCGGCCAGGGGACGGCGCCAGCGGGTGTGATCATCGAGAAGCGCGCCGGGGGCTTCCGCCGCCAGACGCTGGCGCAGGCCTTCGGCATCATAGCCGGGTACGGCCTCGACCACCTCGATCAGACGGGGGATGGGCAGGGCCTCGATCGGCAGGCCGGGACCGAACCAGGGTTCGAGGAGCGCGCGGGTCTCGGCATCGTCAAGCGCGCGGAAGCTGGCGATGCCGGGGGTGGTGGCGAGGACGGCAAGGATCGCGTCGGTCTGGACCTGCACTTGTTCTGCGGGCGCAGACAGGCGGATGGTCGCGGTCCTGGCCAGAGCCTCGGACCAGCGGTCGGCAAGGCGGCCCGAGGCGAGGGAGAGGGCGAGGGCAAAGACGCAGAGAAAGGTCATCGCCCCGGCAGTGAAGGTGGTCAGCCAGGCGGTCGGGCCGGAGGGGGGGACAACCTCCAGCGCGCGGGTGGCGGGTGAGGCGGGTTTGGCGGTCGGAAACCTCACAGGTCGGCCCCCGCCAGTTGAACGCGGTGTTTGGCGATGCGCAGGACGCGGGCGGGAATCTGGGCCTTGGCCTGGCGGATGAGGTTCAGGTCGTGCGTCGCGACAAGCACCGTCTTGCCCATCTTGTTCAGCTCGACGAGAAGCGTGAGGATGCGCAAGGACATCTCCCAGTCGACATTGCCGGTGGGTTCGTCCGCCAGGATCACGTCGGGGTCGACGATGACCGCGCGGGCAAGCGCGGCGCGCTGGCGTTCCCCGCCGGACAGCTGCGGCGGCAGTGCGCCCGCAAGGTGTTTGAGGCCGACCCAGCCCAGGAGCTCCTCGAGGTCCTGCGGGTCGCTTTCGCGATCTGACACGGTGAACGGCAGCGCCATGTTGGCAGCGAGCGTCAAGTGATCAAGGAACTTGCAGTCCTGATGCACGATGCCGATCCGGCGGCGGGTGCGGGCGACATCGTCGCGCGTGAGGTCGGTGACATCGCGGTCGAACAGCGTGACACGGCCCGAGGTGGGCGCAAGCTCGGCATAGGCAAGCTTGAGGAACGTGGATTTGCCGGCCCCGGACGGACCGGTCAGAAAATGGAACGATCCGGGGGCCAGGCGCAGCGAGACGTCGGACAGAAGCGCACCGCCGCCATAGCTGTAGGCCACGTTTTCAAAGCTGATCACGGCGTTCCCCTGCGGTCGGCACCCTGTGGCATTGACGGCTTGCCACGGTCGCACTGCGCTTTCCATCGCACAGGGGCAAACCTTTGCACAAGGGCACGCGACAATGCCTTGGAAAGACAGGAATTTGGGACTAAAAGCAGAAACGGCAGCCGGAAAACAGGCTTTGAGGGATGAGAATGCGGTTGGTTTGCCCGAATTGCGAGGCCAAGTACGAGGTTCCGGAAGACGCGATTCCGGAGACCGGACGCGATGTCCAGTGTGCGAACTGCGGCCATGCCTGGTACCAGATGCGCGCGCGCACTGCGGGGCCTGAAACCGCTTCGCCTGCAGTTGCAGCACCTGCGGCACCCCCCGCTCCCCCGCCTGTGGCACCCCCTGAAGCGGCTCCCGAGGCACCCGAGCCAGCGCCGGTTGCCGCCCCGGAAACGACGGCCGCCGTCCCTGACATGGTTGATGCGCCGTCGGTGAAGGCCGAAGCGATATCGGATGTGCCGGACAGCACGGACGCGACCGAGGTCCTGACCGGAGACGGCGTCGCCGGGGCGGTCCCGGCCCTGTCCGGCGAAACGGATGCCGGGGCGACCGATGCCCCTGCCGACGATATGGCCGACATCGCATCTGCCGCAGACCCGGTCCTTGTCGCGGCGGACGAGATGGCGGAGCGGACGCCGGCAACAGACGATGTGATCTTGGGCGATGCACCGGACTCCGCACCTCAGGCAGAGGTCGTCGCCAGCCCGGACGGCAGCGAAGCCGCGACGGTCCCTGGCGCGGCTGCCGATGAGCCGCTGGATGACGATGCTGGGGCCGCGCCTTCACAAGATGCGGCGTCCGGTCCGGTGGCGGCCTATGCGGTGGACGACTCGGTGCTTGCGATCCTGCGCGAAGAGGCCGAGCGGGAGGTCCAGGCCCGGCGGGCCGAAGCCAAACCGCTGGAAGTGCAGCAGGACCTCGGGGTCGAAACGGTCCTTCCGGCGCGGAAACCCGTCGAAACCGTGCCGGCGTCCCCGGAGCATGCTGACGAGGACGCGGATCCATCGGCGAAACCATCGGCCCGGCGCGATCTTCTGCCGGATGTCGAGGAGATCAACTCGACGCTCAGGCCAAGCGAGCAGCCAGCCGATGCAGGCCCGATGGCCGGTGCTTCCGACGGTCCCGTCGAGGGCCGCAGCAGCTTTCGCAGCGGATTCCTGGTGGTGATGACGGTGGCGATCCTTGGCGCGGCGCTTTACATCGCGGCACCCATGCTGCGCGATGCCGTACCGGGGCTGGCGGGGTTCCTTGACGCCTATGTCGGCTTTGTCGACGGCCTGCGCCTTCGGCTGGACGGCCTGATGCAGTCGGCCACGACGGCCATGGGCGGCGAAGCGGGCTGACACCCGGCAAATCGGCTTGCCCCTGCGCGGGCGGGCCTTTATCCCTTCCGGCCAAGCCGACGCCCGCCCATTTGCCTGCCAGGAGCCGCCATGACCAACGCCCGTTTCGACAAGTCGAAGCTTCCCAGCCGCCATGTCACCGAAGGCCCGGCGCGCGCGCCCCATCGCAGCTATTTCTACGCCATGGGCATCACCGAGGAAGAGATCCATCAGCCCTGGGTCGGCGTTGCGACCTGCTGGAACGAAGCGGCCCCCTGCAACATCGCGCTGAACCGTCAGGCGCAGATCGTGAAGCAGGGCGTCAAGAAGGGCGGCGGCACCCCGCGCGAGTTCACCACGATCACCGTGACCGACGGGATCGCGATGGGACATGAGGGGATGCGCTCCTCGCTCGCGTCGCGCGATGCGATTGCCGACACAGTCGAGCTGACCATGCGCGGGCATTGCTATGACGCCATCGTGGGCCTTGCGGGCTGCGACAAATCGCTGCCGGGGATGATGATGGCGATGGTGCGGCTGAACGTGCCTTCGGTGTTCATCTATGGCGGGTCGATCCTGCCGGGCCGCTATCAGGGCCGCGACATCACCGTGCAGGACATGTTCGAAGCGGTCGGCAAACACCAGGCCGGAAACCTGTCGGATGCGGAACTTGAGATCATGGAGCGGGTGGCCTGCCCCTCCTCCGGTGCCTGCGGCGCGCAGTATACGGCGAACACGATGGCCTGTGTTTCGGAAGCCATCGGGCTGGCGCTGCTCAATTCCTCGTCGGCCCCGGCGCCTTACGAAAGCCGCGACCAGTATGGCGAGGCCTCGGGTGTGGCGGTGATGAACCTGATCGAGAAGAACATCCGCGCGCGCGACATCGTGACGCTGAAATCGCTGCAGAATGCGGCGCGGGTGGTCGGCTGCACCGGCGGGTCGACCAATGCGGCGCTGCACCTGCCCGCGCTGGCGAACGAGGCCGGGATCGACTTCGACCTCTTCGACGTGGCGGCCTGCATGAAGGACACGCCCTACTTCGTCGACCTGCGGCCGGGCGGAAAATATGTGGCCAAGGACCTGCACGAGGTCGGCGGTGTCGCCGTCGTCATGAAGGAACTGGCGAAAGAGGGGCTCTTGCACCTCGACTGCATCACCGCGAGCGGAAAGACGCTGGGCGAAAGCCTGGACGAGATCAAGGGCGAGGCCGACGGGACGGTGATCTATCACATCGGCTCGCCCATCACCAAGACCGGCGGCGTGGTGTCGCTGAAGGGGAACCTTGCCCCCGATGGGGCCATCGTGAAGGTCGCAGGCATGACCGAAGCCGAGCAGGTCTTCTCCGGCCCGGCGCGGGTGTTCGAATGCGAAGAGGATGCCTTCGCCGCCGTGAAGGCGCGGGAATACAAGGAAGGCGAGGTGATCGTCATCCGCAACGAGGGCCCCGCAGGCGGCCCCGGCATGCGCGAGATGCTGGCGACCACGGCAGCCCTCAGCGGTCAGGGCATGGGCAAGAAGGTGGCGCTGATCACCGATGGGCGGTTCTCGGGTGCGACACGGGGGTTCTGCGTCGGCCATGTCGGCCCCGAGGCTGCGCATGGCGGGCCGATCGCGCTCTTGAAGACCGGCGACATCATCAGCCTGAATGCGCTCACGGGCGAGTTGTCGGTTGCGCTGTCGGATGAGGAACTGGCCAGGCGCAAGGCCGCGTGGGGCGGCCCGCGCAAGACCCAGTACACCAGCGGCGCGGTCCACAAGTTCGCCAAGCTTTGCGGAGGTGCGCGCTGGGGGGCGGTGACCCATCCCGGCGCGAAGGGCGAAAGCCACGTCTACATGGACCAGTAGGCCAGGATGGCAGGCCGAATCGCCAGCTTGCTGGACGCCTGGCACCAGCGGCGTGCCGAGGAGCGCTGGACAGGTCTGGCCGACCAGGCCGGTGAGATGTCGGGGTCTGACCTCCGCGCGATCCGGACCGAGGCGCGGGGCCTGCGGCGCAAGCTGGACCGGGTGCTGCAGTCGGCGGATCTGCGGCTTGGCACCCCCGCCCTGGGCACAGGCCTGCCGCAGATGTCGCCGGGCACCGACTGGGCCTGGCGGCCCGACCCCTGGCGGGGCCGGATGCCGGATCCGGGCTGTGTGGCCGGTGCCGAGCGGACCGCCATCGCCGAAAATCTGGCGCTCTACCACGACTGTCCCCTGGGCGAGATCGCTGTCCGGCAGGTCCGCAACCAGACCGAGGCCGACCGCGCGCCCTATGGTCTGATGCTGGATGTCCTTGGGTTCCGGGGCAGCTTTCTGTCTCTGGCGCTGAACCTTCCCGATGCGGGCGTGGCCGGCCTGAAATCCCGGCATCTGGTCCGGGTCGAGGCCGTGATCGACAGCGACCGCCCGATCCGCGGCTTTGTCCGGCTGAACATCAAGCACGGGCCGAACCTGTCGCAGCCGGTCAGCACCCTGTCCTCCGACGGGCGCGAGAAGGTGGCCGAGTTCGACCTCGCCTATGCCGACCTCAACGACGCCCGCATCGAACGCGCCTGGGTCGACCTGATCCTCAACGACGCCGAAATGACCTCGGTTCACCTTCGCGACGTGGTGCTGAGCCGCCGCCCGCGCGCCGAGCTTTAGGGACACAGGAATGGCTGCAGCACAGGAACTGGCACTGACGCGCACCCGGCTGGCGGGCGGGGTCTGGGAAGGCATCCTGAGCGGAGCGAAAGGCGACGCCCCGCCCGTCGAGGCGCTGGTGGACGGCCAGCGGATCGACGGGGTGGACGTCACGCCCCTGGCCGGAAAACCGGCGCGCTTCGCCGTCCGCCTGACGATCCCGGCCAGCGTCATCCGCGACGGGGTACAGACCATCGTGCTGCAGTCGGGCGGCTCTGTCCTGGCCGGGATCACCCTGATCGCGGGCGAGAGGGCCGACGACGACACCCGTGCCGAACTGACGCTCCTGCGCGCCGAGCTTGACCTTCTCAAGCGGGCGTTCCAGCGGCATTGCCGGGAAAGCTGAAGACCCTCGTCGTTCGACTTCGTC
>JBIJDO010000191.1:0-5841 GCA_044344105.1 Tabrizicola sp. | reverse complement strand
CGGGCTGAAAATTGCATCGACTCTGGCCCTGATCGGGGCCATCGTTGCCGAGTTTTTCGGCAGTCCGGTCTATGGCATGGGCTTCCGCATCTCGACCGAGGTGGGACGGCTTGGCCTCGACATGGTTTGGGCCACGATTGCTGTCGCGGCCCTGGCGGGATCGGCACTTTACGGGCTGGTCAGCCTGATCGAACGGTGGGTGACCTTCTGGCATCCATCGCAAAGACACTAACCAAAGGCCCCGGGACGCGGGCCACAACACGGGAGACTGACGATGAAAAGACTGATCACGGCGGCAATTCTGGCCTGCTTGGCCGGTGGGGCCAGCGCCCAGGAAGTGAAGCTGCAGCTGAAATGGGTGACCCAGGCGCAGTTCGCCGGGTACTATGTGGCGCAGGCCAAGGGTTTCTACGAGGAAGAGGGCCTGACCGTCACCATCCTTCCGGGCGGACCCGACATTGCCCCGACCCAGGTGATCGCGGGCGGCGGCGCGGATGTGGTGGTGGACTGGATGCCGTCGGCGCTGGCGGCGCGGGAGAAGGGCCTGCCGCTCGTCAACATCGCGCAGCCCTTCGCCTCGTCCGGGCTGATGCTGACCTGCCTGGCGGAGTCCGGGGTGAAGGAGCCGAAGGATTTCGCCGACAAGACCCTGGGCGTCTGGTTCTTCGGCAACGAATACCCGTTCCTGTCCTGGATGTCGCAGCTTGGGCTGAAGACGGACGGTAGCCCTGGCGGGGTGACGGTGCTGAAGCAGGGCTTCAACGTCGATCCCCTGTTGCAGAAGCAGGCGGCCTGCGTGTCGACCATGACCTACAACGAATACTGGCAGGTGATCGATGCCGGGATCAAACCCGAGGAGCTGGTGACCTTCAAGTACCAGGACATGGGTGTCGCGACGCTGGAGGACGGGCTTTACGTGCTGGAGGACCGGCTCGCCGATCCGGCGTTCCAGGAGACGATGGTCAAGTTCGTCCGCGCCTCGATGAAGGGCTGGAAAGAGGCCGAGGCGAACCCCGATGAAGCGGCGATGATCGTGCTGGAGAACGACCAGACCGGTGCCCAGACCGAAGCGCACCAGAAGCGCATGATGGGCGAGATCGCCAAGCTGACCGCGGGGTCGAACGGGGCGCTTGACGTGGCGGCAGCCGAGAAGACCGTGGCGACACTTCTGGCGGGCGGGTCGGACCCGGTGATCACCAAGGCACCCGAAGGGGCCTGGACCTCGATGATCACCGACAAGGCGCTCGCGAACTGAGGTCGGCTTGAGGACGGGGGTGCCGTACCGGTCGGGCGGCGCCCCCGCATTTGCCGTATTGTAAAGCTTCACAGGGTTTGTAAATTCACGGCGGAGGGGGACCCGATGCCGCTGACGACCCTGAGCGGGACCAAGCTGCGCGAACGCCGTCTGGTGGCGGGGCTTCGTCAGGTCGATGTCGCAGGGCAGGCGGGCATCTCGGCCAGCTACCTCAATCTGATCGAGCACAACCGTCGCAGCGTGACGCCAGAGATCCTGGACCGGCTGACCGACATTCTGGGCATCGACCGGGTGGCATTGGCGGAGGGACGCGAGGCGGCCCTGGTCGAGGATCTGCGCGCGGCGGTGGCGCGCAGCGAGGAGACCGAGGCCGATCTTGGCCGGGCCGAAGACCTTGTCGACCGGTTTCCGGGCTGGGCGCGGTTTCTGGTGGCGCTGGACGCGCGCGGTCGGGCGCTGGAACGCGCGGTGCAGGCGGTCAACGACCGCATGACCCATGATCCGCATCTGTCGGCCTCGCTGCATGAACTGCTCTCTTCGCTGGCATCGGTGCGCTCGACGGCGGCGATCCTGGCCGAGACGCCCGATCTGGACGCCGAATGGATCGCCCGGTTTCACCGCAACCTGCATCAGGACAGCGAACGACTGGCGGTGGGGGCCGAGGCGCTGGTCCGCTATCTCGACGCGGGCGAGCGGATCGATGATCAGGGCATCGCGGCCCCGCAGGAGGAAGTCGAGGACTGGCTTCGGGGACGCGGCTGGGCCCTGGCCGAAGCTGACCTTGCCGCCGGGCTTGACCATGAGATCGCTGCACTTGCCTCGACGGCGGCGCGCAGTCTGGCGGCGGCGCATGTGGCGCGGGTGTCCGCCGACCTGCGTCTGGTCTCCGATGCCGCCTTTGCCGAAGCGCTGCCCGGCCTTGGTCCCGATCCGATCGCGCTGGCGGAGCATTTTGCCGTCTCGCCCCTGATCCCGATGCGTCGGCTGGCGGCCCTGCCGGGCCTGCAGGCGGGTCTTGTCCTCTGCGATGCTTCGGGCACGCTCACCTTCCGCAAGCCTGCAACCGGGTTTCCGCTGCCCCGCTTCGGCTCGGCCTGCCCGCTCTGGCCGCTTTACGCCGCCCTTGCCCGGCCGATGCAGCCGGTCGAGACGCGGGTGACGATGGCAGCACAGGGCGACCGGCGGCACCGGGTCGTCGCCTGGGCGGAGACCCGGCATCCGGGGGGCCTGCGCGGCCCGGAACTGCGCGAGGCCGCCATGCTGATCCTGCCGGATGCCGGGGACGGGCCGGTGCTGGCCATCGGGTCAAGCTGCCGGGTCTGCCCGCGCGGCATGTGCCCGGCGCGGCGCGAGCCTTCGATCCTTGCCGCGGACGGGGGGGCCTGAAGCAGACCCGAGCCTCCCTGCAAAGCTTTGACAGGGGATGCCGATCTGCCGATAGTGCGGACCGGGGGGAAGGCCGGGACCTTCCCGGGGGGAACCAGTGGCACCGCATGTCCTTCTGATCGAGGACGAGCCGAACATCGCCGAGGCGATCCGCTTTCTGTTGTCCCGCGACGGGATGCGCGTGAGCCATCTCGTCGAAGGCACCGGTGCGCTGCACCTGATGCACGAGGACCGGCCGGATCTGGTGATCCTTGACCACATGCTGCCGGGGATGTCGGGGCTGGAGGTGCTGACCGCGCTGCGCGCCGATCCGCGAACCCGCGATCTGCAGGTGATGATGCTGACCGCACGGGGCCGCGACCGCGACATGGCCGAACGCGCCGGGGCCGACCGTTTCATGACCAAGCCCTTCGCCAATGCCGAGATCCTGGCCGAGGTTCGCGCCATGCTGGGGCGGGGCGGGACATGAGGCGGCCGCGACGCCCGCTGTTCCTGGCCCGCGCGCCCTATCGCCGCCGTCGTCTGCGCGATGCGGCCCGTCTGTTGCCCGTCCTTGGGATGTTCCTCTGGCTCCTGCCGCTCCTTTGGGCACCGGAGGCGCGCCTGTCGCTGTCGTCGGCGGACGTGATCTACCTGTTTGCGGTCTGGCTGGTCCTGATCGTCCTTGCGGCTGCCTTTGCGTCCGGTCTCCGTGGCGGCGAGGCGGCGGAAGACGAGGACGACTGAGGTGCCGTTCAACCTGCTGGTGCTGTCCTCTTTCCTGTATGTCGCCTTCCTGTTCGCGGTGGCCTTTCTCGCGGAACGTCGCGCCGCCCACGGACGTCTCGGCTGGCTGCGCTCGCCCCTGGTCTATACCCTGTCGCTGTCGATCTACTGCACCGCCTGGACGTTCTACGGTGCGGTCGGCTATGCGGCGCGGTCGGGGCTGGAATATCTCACGATCTACTTCGGTCCGACGCTGGTCTTCGTCGGCTGGTGGTGGCTTCTGCGCAAGCTGGTGCGGATCGGGCGGCAGCACCATGTGACCTCGATCGCCGACCTCATCTCGTCGCGCTACGGCAAGTCGAACACGCTGGGGGTGATCGTCACCGTTCTGGCGGTCGTGGCCGCGACGCCCTACATCGCCTTGCAGCTGCAGTCGGTCGTTCTGTCCTTCGGCGTCTTCGCCAATGCGGCACCCGACGGATCGCGCCCGCTTGATCCGGGGCAGATCGCGATCTGGGTGGCCGTCGGCCTGGCGCTTTTCACCATCCTCTTCGGCACCCGCAACCTGGACGCGCGCGAGCAGCACCACGGGATCGTCACTGCCATCGCGGTCGAGGCGGTGGTCAAGCTGGTCGCGCTGCTCGCGGTCGGGAGTTTCGTCGTCTGGGGCATCGCCGGGGGGGTGGCCGAGGTCATCGCGCGGATCGATGCCGCCGATCTAAAGGCCTGGCAGGTGCAGCCGGGGCGCTGGAGCGGGCTGATCTTCCTGTCGGCGGTCGCCGTGATCTGCCTGCCGCGGATGTTTCAGGTCCTGGTGGTCGAGAACGAGGACGAGGGGCATCTGGCACGGGCAAGCTGGGCCTTTCCGCTGTATCTCATGGCGATGAGTCTCTTCATCGTGCCCATCGCCGTGGTGGGCCTTGAGCGGCTGCCCGAAGGGTCGAACCCGGACATGTTCGTCCTGACGCTGCCCTTGTCCGAAGGGCAGGGGGCGCTGGCGATGCTGGCCTTTCTGGGCGGGTTTTCCTCGGCCACCTCGATGGTGATCGTCGAGAGCATCGCGCTGGCGACGATGATCTCGAACCATGTGGTGATCCCCTTGTGGCTGCGGCTTCGGCCCGGTGCGGCGGCGGCGGACGATCTGCGGCAGGTCGTGCTGATGGCGCGGCGGCTGGCGATCGCCGCGGTGCTGGCGCTGGGATATGCCTATTATCAGGTCTCGGGCGGGTCGGCGGCACTGGCCGCCATCGGGCTGATCGCGTTTCTGGGCGTGGCGCAGGTGCTGCCCGCGATGATCGGCGGCATCTTCTGGCGCGGAGCGACCCGGACCGGCGCGATCCTGGGGCTGACCACCGGACTTGTGATCTGGGCCTTCACCTCGTTCCTGCCCTCCTTCGGGCCGGGGGCCGCCCTGTCCGAGGCGGTGTTCCGCGACGGGCTTTTCGGGCTGGGCTGGCTGCGCCCGCAGGCGCTGTTCGGCACCCAGGCGATGGACCCGATGATCCATGCCCTGTTCTGGTCGATGACGCTGAACTGTCTGGCGTTCTGCCTTGGCTCGCTTCTGACCTTCCCTGGCCCGGTGGAGCGGCTGCAGGGGGCCGCTTTCGTCAACGTCTTCGACGGCGCGGTCGGCCCGCAACGCTGGGCGCGGGGCCAGGTCGAGCCCGAAGTGCTGCTGGCGATGGCGCAGCGCATCCTGGGCGAGGAAACGGCGCTGGCGGCGTTCCAGACCGCCGCGCGGGCGCAAGGGAAGGAAGGGTTCCTGCCCGACCCGACACCGGCTTTCCTTGACAGTCTCGAGGCGCGGCTTTCGGGGTCGGTCGGCGCGGCCACGGCGCATGCGATGATCAGCCAGCTCGTCGGTCGGGCCACCGTCACGGTCGAGGACCTGATGGCGGTGGCGAGCGAATCCGCGCAGCTTCTGGAATACTCCGCCCGGCTGGAGGCGCGCGAGGCGGAACTGACCCGCACTGCGGGGGCGCTGCGCGAGGCCAACGAGAAACTCACCCAGCTGTCCACGCAGAAGGATGCCTTTCTCAGCCAGATCAGCCATGAACTGCGCACGCCGATGACCTCGATCCGGGCCTTCTCGGAAATCCTCACCGATGGCGAACTGACGCAGGAGACCGTGGCGCATTACGGCCGGATCATCCATGACGAGGCCAAGCGGCTGACGCGGCTGCTGGACGATCTTCTGGACCTCAGCGTCCTGGAAAACGGCCCGGTCCAGCTTTCGGTCGGACTGGCAAGCCTGCAGGGCATGCTGGACACGGCCCTGACCGCAGCCCAGGCGACGAGACCGGACCGCGCGTTCCAGGTGGTCCGCGACCTGCCGTCCGAGACGATCTACCTGCGGACCGATGCCGACCGGCTGACGCAGGTGTTCATCAACCTCATCTCGAACGCCCGGAAATATTGCGACGCGACCCGGCCCGAGCTGCGCATCGCGGTGCGCCACAAGGCCGGGCGGGTCAGCGTCGACTTCATCGACAACG
>JBIJDO010000189.1:0-5850 GCA_044344105.1 Tabrizicola sp. | reverse complement strand
TCGGCTTCGCCGATCAGGCCGCGGATTTGGCGCCGGACAGATGGAAGGTGCCGTAGGAAGGAATCCGGTCGATAGGCCATCGGCAGCGGCACGACATCGATCCGCTCCAGCGCCGGACCCACCAGGTCGAGCGGCCCCCAGCTGGCCGGCATCGGGGCATCGGTCACGGGCATCATTGCTGTCAGCAGGTCAAAATTCTCGGCCCAGAGACGCAGGCCGTTGCGGGCCTGATCCTCGAGGTAGAGCTGGCCTTCCTTGCGAAACAGCGGGACCGGAGCGTAGATCAGCAGGCGTTTACCGTCACCGCGCATGTCTTCATGTCCTTGTCCAATGGGTCTCCCTACAGTCGTCTTGGCCGACCGCATATTTTTGGGAATCGTCGCCTGATTTCGGCAGTCAATCAAGTGCTTTGCTTTGCTGGAAGTCCCAGGGGCGAGGGCGGACCCAGGCAATTGGATGCAGCGTTCCAGTGGCAAGCTCGGACAACCGAGTGTGGAGCCGCCAGTCCGAAGTCCGCTCGACCTAGCGCGGGAGCCATGGACCGGGGTACCTGCTTTGCAGGGCGTTCAGCTTCCGCTGCAACCCCTGCAACAGCCATTTCCGCAAGCGAAAGGCCGGACGTTTCGCCTGCCTGTTGCCTGGACCCGAAGCTTTCCCCTTTGCGCGGTGACGTTCCACCGCCTGTCGCAGGCGGTCCAACCGGTCCGGGTCGTGCAGAAACAGGCTGTCGGGCGCTGCCTCGTGCATCCAGTCCGGCGGCGGGGATCCGTCGATCCTGTCGGTCTGAAGGCCGGGGATCTGCAGGCGGCCGGTCTCGGCAAGCCAGCGATGGCAACTGGCCGAACGCAGGGCTGCCTCTGCCACCTCCGGCAAAAGGGTGAAGGGCTGTGCGGGCGGATCCTCCCGATCCAGGACCTCCATCAGGCGAAGAAGCTTGGCAACCTTGCGCGACGCCTCGTACGTTCCTCCGGCTTCGGCACGCAGGCGCGCCAGCAGGGCCGTGGCTTCGGCGGACAGGCCGACATTCGCCGTCACGGCGGGCAGATCCTCGGGCCCGACCAGTGGGGACAGAAAGCGGGTCGCGAAGTCACGGACGATGTCCGCCCCATGCAGCACCGTCCGGTCGAAGGCGACAAGCTCGGGTGCCCGGCCGAAGGCAGCTTCGGTGTCAAGCACGGCCCGCTTCAGGTTCAATCCGACCGGCAGACAGCGCTCGTCAGAATGCCTCAGCGACTGCTGCAGGCGTGAGCGATAATGCTCGACCGGATGCCGGACATAGATGACCGGCGTTATCTCGGCGGACAGGGGCGACAGCAAGGCCGCAAGATCGGCCTTCTGCCGGCCATCGGTGTGAACCACCAGGTATTCGCTCGACAGGACAAGAAGCTCGGGGCGCGTGTCACGAATGTCGTCGCACATCCTGGCCCAGCCGCGTCTTGCAATGTCCCGCGCGCCTTCCGGCCCTCCCATCTGCTCCAGCTGCCAGCGGGGAAGGCGGTTCACATCACCGCACAGCGCCAGCAACAGCTTGTGGGCAACCGACCCGGGCTCCAGGTCCGGATACAGGACCCCGCGCGCGCGCAGCGCCGGTGCGGCGGCCTGCAGCGCCTGCTGCAAGGACGAGGTGCCGGTCTTGGCCTGACCCATGTGCAGGATGATCTTCACAACGCACCTCCCGTGCGGGCAATCTGTGCCGAGCGGACGAAATTGTGCGCCGGGGCGGCCAGCGGGGCACCCTTTCGCCAGGCAAGGCCCACCTGGACCGTCGGCAGATCGCCCGAGACGTCGCGGATCTCGATCCGGTCGCCTTCCAGCGACCAGGGCCGGTAGACCAGGCTCGGCAGGATCGCCAGGCCCGCGCCCGTCGCGACCAGGCTGCGCACCGCCTCGACGCTGCGGGTGCGGAAGGCGATCTCGGGCTTGACGGGCAGGGCCGCAGTCAGGCGCCGGGTCGATTCCTCGATCTCGTCCACCATCAGCTGGATCAGCGGCTGTCCCGCCAGTTCCTCCAGCGTGATGCTCTCCTGCTGGGCCAGCGCGTGCCCCAGGGGGAGCCACAGCCGGTAGGGCGAAACGAGAAGCGTCTCGACATTCAGCGCCAGCCGGTCCTTGACGGACGAGGTCAGAAGCACCGCCACATCCAGCTCGCCCCCGATCAGCAGATGCTGCAGATAGTCGCCGTTGTCCTCGATCACGTTCAGCGTCACCTGCGGATGCGCCCGGCGGTAGCGGGCCAGCACGTCGGACAGCACATATCCCGCGACCAGCGAGGTCACCCCCAGCGACAGACGCCCCGTCGTCGCCTCGGCCTCCACCCGAAAGGCGGTGCGCGCCGAAGACACCTCGGTCATGATCTTCCGGGCATGGCGCAGGAAGGCCGATCCCATGTGCGTCAGGTCGATCCCGCGGGCCTGCCGGTCGAACAGCGTGACGCCCAGGTCCTCCTCCAGGCCCCGGATCGCCTCCGTCACCGAAGACTGGCTGATCGACAGCGCCCGTGCCGCGCCGGACACCGATCCGGCCTCGGCGGCGGCGACAAAGAACTGCAACTGGCGCAACGTGAACGCCATGGCTCCCCTTGCAGGCGCTTGGGGGATTCACTCCCCCGCGTCCCTGTGAAATACTGCCGCCAGTATGAAAGCGCCGAAGCCGCAAGACAATGGCGGTGCCGCGCGTCGGCAGGGTGGGTGGGCGAAGACATGATCTGGGCGCTGGCGGCCTTCGTTCTGGTCGGCACGGTGATGGCGATGCAGGCGCCGGTCAATGCCGCCCTCACGCGTGAGCTTGGCGGACCGGTGCTGTCGGTGGTGACCGCGTTCCTGATCGGCGTCGCGGTCCTCGCCGCCGTCGCCCTGCTGCAGGGCGGCACCACCCCGCCCCCGGAGCTTCCGCCCCTGTCCGGCTGGGTGCTTGCCGCAGCCTGCCTTGCCGCCTGGTATGTCCTCGACCGGGTCTGGGGCGTCTCGACCATGGGCGTCCTGACGCTGACCTCGGCCCTGATCCTAGGCCAGATGACCGCCGCCCTGGCGATCGACGCAACCGGAGCGCTGGGTGTCGAACTTCGCGAGGTCACGCCCGAACGTGTCGCGACCGCCGTCCTGATGTTTGCCGGACTTGTCCTGACGCGGGCCTAGGCTCCGGCGGTCCACCGCCCGCCCGTCAGCGCGGTCCACCCCGGCAGCAGCGCTGGCGGCCCCGCGCCCTCCTGCCAGAAGCACAGCCTGAGATGGTCGGCCTGCCCCGTCCCGTCCGCCACCAGCGCCCAGTCCATGTGGAACCCGTCCATGAGGAGGCCCTCGGCATAGAAGGCGATCTCTTCGCTCTCAAGGCTTTCCGAAGGCGACAGCGGCCAGCCCGCCGTTCCGCCCCAGAACACCAAACCCTCGATGTCGCGATGCTTGCGGGCGATCTTGGCCAAAGGGGCAAGGAAGGCCTCGACCGGGGTCGCGTGGCTTGGAAGCTTGGTCATGTCCCGACCCTGCACGGCGGATTGGTTAATGCAGTGACCCTGGGCCGGACCGGCTGTCGGGTCAAGCCGCGCCCGGCGCAGACTTGCAACTTGGCAAAGTTTGCCATAACGTGACCTGTCAGGAGACTGCCATGGGCACCATGAACATTTCACTGCCGGACCCGATGAAATCATGGGTGGAAGAGCAGGCGAAATCCGGGCGTTACGCCAACTTCAGCGACTACGTGCGCGATCTGATCCGCCGGGACCGCGAACGGATGGAGGCGATTGCCGATCTGCAATCGGCCATCGACGTCGGGCTGGCGTCCGGTCCCGCGGCTGTACTTGACCGCGACGGCTTCAAGGCCCGCATGCGCGCGGACCATGACAAGGACTAGCGGCTGGTCCTTGCGTCCCGCCGCCGAAACCGACCTCTCGAACATCTGGCAAGCAAGCGCCGCGCAATGGGGCATCGGACAGGCCGACAGCTACATCGACGGGCTCTTCGCCGTCTTCGACCTCCTGGCCGAGTACCCCGAACTCGCCCGCGAACGAACCGCCTTTTCTCCGCCGGTTCGGGTCCATCCGGCAGGATCGCATCTGGTCATCTACCGGCTGGAGGATCAGACGGTCGAAATCATCCGGGTCCTGCATTCCCGCCAGAACCTTGCCGCCTATCTGCAGGACGGGTGAACCCGACCCTACCGCCGCGACATCGCGATGCGGATCAGGGCGCGCTCCATCAGCGCCATGCCCGGTGCGCGGCTGGCAGACCGCAGGGTCAGGTCGGTATCGAGGAGGATGCCGACCGCGCCTTCCAGCCCCCGCACGCCCCATTGCCCGGCCTGCCGCCCCATCGCGTCCTTCTGCTTGAAGTTCACCCGCGCCCGCTGGATGCCCGCGCCCGGCCCTGCCGGATCGGTTGCCGCTGCATGCAGGATGCGGAAATGCCGCAGCGCCCCGATGCAGATCGTCACCGGCAGCACGCCCTGTCCTTCCAGCCGCCGGAACAGGGGTCCGATGGCCGCACTCCGCGCTTCGGCCACCGCATCGACCAGATCGTCCACCTCGGCCTCGATGGTGGCCGGGGCCATTGCCGCGACATCGGCGGGGATCAAGGGTGTCGGGTCGCCGTGCTTGTAGAGCGCGATCTTCTCCAGCGTCTGGCGAAAGTCGCCCTGGTCCAGCGCGCGGGCAAGCGTGGTCAGATCCCCCATCGCCTCGCGGTCGATGTCGGTCAGGCCCGCCTTCCTCAGCGCGTCCTCGATCTCTTCGCGGCCCAGCGGCTCGTCGTAAAGCGCGATGCTGACGGCAGCCGGATGCCTGTCGAACAGGGCCTTCAGCGCCGACTTCCCCGTCAGCCCCCCTGCCGTGACCACGATCACCGCATCGCCCGGTTTCCATTCCCCCAGCGCCACCGAAACCGGATCGGCCAGCACATCCGTGGCGTCCTCGACAAAGACCACGCGGGGTCCCGGAAAGAATCCGACGGCCTTGATCGCATCAAGAAGCAGGCTGCCATCCCGGCGCAGGTCCGCCCCCGACATCCGGGTCAGGCGCATCTCTCCCTCGCCGTCCGGCCCGATCAGCGCCGCGATGGCCTCCTGCCGCTTCAGGGCGACGCGCATGGCATCGGCACCGGAAATCAAGAGCCCCGCGCGCGCCGGATCGGGTTTTGCCGCGTAGCGGGCAGCCTCGACCCCTTTCAGGATCATGGCAGGCTGGCCGAGGCGGCGATCAGCCGGGCGACGATCTGGTCGGCCAGAATGCGCATCAGACGGAACGCCGCATCCTCTTCGGCGGCCAGTCCGGCCACGGTCGACCCGGTGGCGGAATAGGCGGTAAAGCTCTGCACCCGGCCACTGGCGACCTTGGCCCCCGAGGCGCGTTCGGTCAGCGTGTAACTGACCACACCCTTCAGGTTGAACCGGGTGATCTCGTTCTCCGTGGTGATGCCGACGCCCACCGATTCCGTCGTGATCGTGTAGCTCAGGTCGTAGCGGCTGGCCTCCGGCCGACCAAGGCGTTCCTCCAGCCGTTCCACCAGGTCAAAGGCGTTCTTGTCGGTCGGGTCCTGCACCCAGACCGTGTCAAGCAGTTTTGTCGCCGCGCCGCCGGGCGCATAGGCAGGCGTGAAACCGCACGCGGCGAGGGCAAGTGGGGCGAAGATCAGGAAACGGCGGGACCGATGACTGACGGCAGCCCCCCCACCCCATCCCTCCCCCACGGGGGGGGAGGGAGGCACCGGGCTTTCAGCGCAGCGATTGGCAACAGGCGCGACAGGTCCCCTCCCCCCGCCGTGGGGGAGGGATAGGGTGGGGGGGCACCCTTCAGGAAGGGGTCTTTGGTCAGACGACGACATTGATGATCCGGCCCGGCACGACGATGATCTTCTTCACCGG
>JBIJDO010000188.1:0-5860 GCA_044344105.1 Tabrizicola sp. | reverse complement strand
GGCCGCACGGTGATCGTGCCGCCCGACAGGCCCTTGCCGACATAGTCGTTGGCGTCGCCCTGCACTTCCAGCTTCAACCCCCGGACGCTGAACGCCCCCAAGGACTGCCCGCAGGACCCGGTCAGCTTCACCGTCAGATGGTCGGGCTGCAAGGCGTTGCGCATCCCGAACTTCTTCACGATATGGCTCGACGCCCGCGTGCCGATGGTCCGGTGCGTGTTCCGCACGGCATAGGAAAGCTGCATCTTCTCGCCATCCTCGAAGAAGCGATGCCCGTCCTTGATGATCTCGGCGTCCAGCGTGTCCGGTACCGCATTGCGTGGCTTCGTGCGGTCATAGGTGATCGCCCGCGCCCCATCGACGCTGATCAGCATCGGGTTGAGGTCAAGGTCATCCAGGTTGGCAGCCCCACGGCTGACCTGCGTCAGCAGATCGGCCCGCCCGATGATCTCGTCCATCGACCGCGCGCCGATGGAGGCAAGGATCTCCCGCACTTCCTGAGCGTAGAAGGTGATCAGGTTGACCACCTTGTCCGCGCTGCCGGTGAACTTGGCCCGCAGCGCCTCATTCTGGGTGCAGACGCCCACCGGGCAGGTGTTCGACTGGCACTGACGCACCATGAGGCAGCCCATCGCAATCAGGGCCGCGGTGCCGATGCCGTATTCCTCGGCCCCCATCATCGCCGCCATGACGATGTCCCGGCCCGTCCGCAGGCCCCCGTCGGTGCGCAAGGTCACCCGCTCGCGCAGGTTGTTCATCGCGAGGACCTGATGCGCCTCGGTCAGGCCCATCTCCCACGGCAGTCCCGCATACTTGATGCTGGTCGCAGGGGAAGCCCCCGTTCCGCCGTTGTGGCCGGAAATCAGGATCACGTCCGCCTTGGCCTTCGCCACGCCCGCCGCGATGGTGCCAACGCCCGACGAAGACACCAGCTTCACCGTCACCTTGGCGCGCGGGTTGATCTGCTTCAAGTCGTAGATCAGCTGCGCGAGGTCCTCGATGGAATAGATGTCGTGGTGCGGCGGCGGCGAGATCAGCGTCACGCCCGGAGTACTGTGCCGCAGCCGCGCGATCAGCGCCGTGACCTTCATCCCCGGCAACTGGCCACCCTCGCCGGGCTTGGCACCCTGGGCCACCTTGATCTCCAGCTCCTCGCAGGCGTTCAGATATTCCGCCGTCACGCCAAAGCGCCCCGACGCGACCTGCTTGATCTTGGCCGAAGGGTTGTCGCCGTTCGGCTCTGGCACGAAATGCGCCGGGTCCTCGCCGCCCTCGCCACTGTCCGACTTCGCCCCGATCCGGTTCATCGCCACGTTCAGCGTCTTGTGCGCCTCGGGCGACAGCGCGCCCAGCGACATCCCCGGCGTCACGAAGCGTTTGCGGATCGAGGTGATCGACTCCACCTCCTCGATGGGAACGGGTTTCCCAAGCGTCTTGATGTCCAAGAGATCGCGCAGATGGATCGGCGGATTGGCCCGCATCGCGGCACTGTATTGCTTCCACAGGTCATAGCTTGCCCGGTCGCAGGCCGATTGCAGCATATGCATCGTCTGCGCTTCCCACGCGTGCTTTTCCCCCGACCGACGCGCCTTGTAGAAGCCGCCGATCGGCAGCACGTCCGCGCCGCCCAGCCAGCCGCGCTTGTGGACCTCCTCCAGCTTCTGCTCCACGCCGGTCAGGCCGATGCCCGAAATGCGCGACTGCATCCCCGGGAAATACTCGGCCACCATCGCGCGGCTGAGGCCCACCGCCTCGAAATTCAACCCCCCGCGATAGCTGGAGATCACCGAGATCCCCATCTTCGACATGATTTTCAGAAGCCCCGCGTCGATGGCATCGCGATAGCGCCGCATCGCATCGGTGAGGGACCCATCCAGCAGCCCCCGATCCAGCCGGTCGGCGATGGAATCCTGCGCCAGATAGGGGTTCACCGTCGTCGCGCCCGAGCCGATCAGCACGGCAAAGTAATGCGGATCGATGCACTCCGCCGACCGCACGTTGATGCTGCAGAACGTCCGCAGCCCCTTGCGCGTCAGCCAGCTATGCACCGCCGAGGTCGCTAGGATCATTGGCATCCCCACCGCACCCGGCCCCTGATGCTCGTCCGTCAGCACCAGTTGCCCGGCACCGGAGCGCACCGCATCCTCCGCCTCGCCCCGGATGCGTTCCAGCCCCTGCCGCAGGTCGTCCAGCCCCTCCCCAACAGGGAAGGTGCAGTCGATGAAGGCCACCTGATCGCCGAAGCGCTCGACCATCACGTCGAACTCGCGGTTCGCGATGAAGGGGCTTTCAAGGACCAGGATTTCGGTCTGGGAGTTGTTCTCGTCCAGCACGTTCCGCAGGTTCCCGAACCGCGTCTTCAGCGACATCACCCGCCCTTCGCGCAACGAGTCGATGGGCGGGTTCGTCACCTGGCTGAAGTTCTGCCGGAAATAGTGGCTGAGCGGCCGGTAGACCGACGACAGCACCGCCGGTGGCGTGTCATCGCCCATCGAGGCAACCATTTCCTTGCCGTCCTCGGCCATCGGGGCCAGAACCTGCTCCAGCTCCTCCAGCGTGAACCCCGCCGCGATCTGCCGCTTGCGCAGCTCGCCGCCGGTATAGGTCTGCGTCTCGGGGATGTCCTTCAGCAAAGCGTTGAGATCGACGATCTTGCCGACCCAGTCGCCATAGGGCTGTGCTGCGGCAAGTTTGTCTTTCATTTCAACGTCGTGGTAAAGCTTGCCCTCGGCCATATCGACGGCAATCATCTGCCCCGGCCCCAGCGCGCCCTTCTCGCGGACAGTCGTCTCATCGACCGGCACCATGCCAGCCTCCGACCCCGCGATCAGCATCCCGTCGCCCGTTACAACATAGCGCATCGGCCGCAACCCGTTCCGGTCCAAGCCCCCGCAAACCCAGCGCCCGTCGGTCATCGCCAGGGCGGCGGGGCCGTCCCAGGGCTCGATCACCGAGTTGCAGTAGGAATACATGTCGGCCCAGGCCTTCGGCATGTTCACCGTCTGCTTCGACCAGGCCTCGGGCACCAGCATCGTCTTGGCCATCGGGGCAGACCGCCCCGACCGCACCAGCACTTCGAACACCGCGTCCAGCGCGCCACTGTCCGAGGTCCCCCCCGGAATGATCGGCTTGATGTCCTCCGCCGCCTCGCCGAAGTTGTTCGACGCCATGCGGATTTCGTGGGACTTCATCCAGTTGACGTTGCCCTTCAGCGTGTTGATCTCGCCGTTGTGCGCGAGCATCCGGAACGGCTGCGCCAGCCACCACTGCGGGAAGGTGTTGGTCGAATAGCGCTGGTGGTAGATCGCGAAGGCGCTTTCAAACCGCTCATCCATCAGGTCGGGGTAGAAGGTCGCCACCTGCTCGGCCAGCATCATCCCCTTGTAGATGATCGACCGGCACGACAACGAACACAGATACATCCCCTGAATGCCCGCTGCCGTCGCCGCCTTCTCGATCCGGCGGCGGATGATGTAAAGCTCGCGCTCGAACTGCTCGGGGTCCGCGCCGTTTTCGCAGCGGATCAGGATCTGCTCGATCTCGGGCCGCGTCGCGTTGGCCTTGTCGCCCAGCACGCTCACATCCACCGGCACATGCCGCCAGCCGTAGATGTAATGCCCCATCCGCAGGACCTCGGTCTCGACAATCGTCCGGCAGCGTTCCTGCGCGCCGAAGTCCGTCCGCGGCAGGAAGACCTGACCCACGGCGATCAGCTTCGCGGTATCCGGCTCATGCCCGGTCCGGCGCACCTGGTCGTAGAAGAACCGCACCGGGATCTGCACATGGATCCCCGCCCCGTCGCCGGTCTTGCCATCGGCATCCACCGCGCCCCGGTGCCAGACCGCCTTCAGCGCGTTGATGCCGTTCTCCACCACCTTGCGGCTGGGCTTGCCGCTGATCGACACCACAAGCCCCACGCCGCAGGAGGAATGCTCATCCTCAGTCTTGTAGAGACCATTCGCATCCAGCCAGGCGCGCTTTTCTTCCTCGGCCCGGACGTAGTCTGCGCCCCAGGCGGCATCATGGGTCATGGCTCACTCCTTCGTGGTGGCAGGCAGGCTGGCAGGCAGAATGTCGGAAGGCGGGCGCGCATCTTCTGCCGTCAGCGCATCGCAGTCGTAGAGGGGCTGCGTGGAAAGGAACCCCTCTTCGCCCGGAAAAATGAACTGGACGGGCGAGCCGTCGATCGGCAGCCACTTGCCGTCGCCCAGATCGGTCTCCCCCGGCCCGGCAAAGAACAGCCGCCAGTCGGGACTGACATATTCGTTCCCCCGCGACCGTCGGATCACGTTGCCGGTCTGATCGTACTCCGTGAATTCGACCTCGGTCTCCGAAAGGGTGATCCCGTCGATGGTCACGCTGCGCCCGGTCAGCCGGTCATACCCCGAGGCGCGGCTGCCGGTGCCATCCGTCTTGGACAGGTTGAAATCCCAGGTATCGATGCCCTCGGCCAGAAGCTCGCTCAATCTGGCCGGGTCCGCAGCGCCTGGAACCAGCACCTGCTTGACCGGATCGTAGCTTTCCACCCATTCCGCCTCGCCGTTGATCCGCGAATAGAAGAACGGCCCCTCCTGATCGAGATCGACCCGCCACTGGTCGCCGGGGGCATCCGCGCTGCATTTGTAGTAGTGCGACACCCGGCAGGCCTTGGCCTGGACTGTCATGAAGGCCTCGCAGCCCTCGGGCGCGGTCCAGGTCCCGGCGAGGGCGGGGGTGGCCGCGACTGTCAGACAGGCAAGGATCAGATACTTCCGCATCGCCGTTTCACCCATGATCAGGTCACGCATCCTGACGTTTAATGTTTCCCTCGTCTGGAGTGCGTATGGCCGCATTCCATACGCTTTCCATACCGAAATCAGACTATTCTGCCGCCACCGCTCCGGTCTGGGCCAGATAGCCCAGGATGGCCTCTGCCGCCTCGCGCCCGTCGCGGATCGCCCAGACCACAAGGCTTGCTCCGCGCACGATGTCGCCTGCGGCATAGACACCCGGCAGGCTCGTCTCGTGCGTGCGGAAATCGGCCTTGATAGTGCCCCAGCGCGTCACCTTCAGCTCGGGCACACCCCACAGCACCGGCAAAGCCTCGGGCTCGAAGCCCAGCGCCTGCACCACCAGATCGGCCGGTTCCACATAGTCCGCGCCTTCGATGATCTCGGGGGTTTGCCGCCCGGTGGCATCCGGGGCACCAAGGCGCATCTTCTGCACCATCACGCCTTCGACTTCCGTGCCGCCGGTGAACCCCTTGGGAGCGGAAAGCCACACGAATTCAACACCTTCCTCTTCCGCATTCGCCACTTCGCGCTGGCTGCCCGGCATGTTCGCCCGGTCGCGGCGATAGAGGCACTTGACCGACAAGGCCCCCTGCCGGATCGCGGTGCGCACGCAGTCCATTGCCGTATCGCCGCCGCCGATGACCACGACGCGCTTGCCACTGGCGTTCAATTCGCCGCTGTCAAACTCGGCCACCTCGTCGCCAAAGCTCTTCCGGTTCGACGCCGTCAGATAGTCCAGCGCCTTGACGATCCCCCTGGCGCCAACGCCGGGGGCCTCGATGTCACGCGACTTGTAGACGCCCGTCGCGATCAGCACGGCATCATGCTGGCCCCGGATCGCGTCGAAGGTGATGTCCTCGCCGACGCTGCAGTTCAGGACGAAATTCACGCCGCCATCCGCCAGCTGGGCATTGCGACGCTCCACCACGTCCTTCTCCAGCTTGAAACCGGGGATGCCATAGGTCAAAAGCCCGCCCGCGCGGTCATAGCGGTCATAGACCGTGACCTGCACGCCCTGCCGACGCAGAACGTCCGCCGCCGCAAGGCCCCCCGGCCCGGCACCGATGATCCCCACGCTTTCGGCGCGT
>JBIJDO010000186.1:0-5864 GCA_044344105.1 Tabrizicola sp. | reverse complement strand
CGTCGGTGGCGTCCTCCTCGTGCAGGCCGGTGTCCAGGAACCGGTAGGGCAGGAGCGCCCGCGAGATCGAGTTGATCCGCAGGATCAGCCCCCGGTCGAGGTCCCGGCCCGGGTCGAGCACGTTGAACAGCGCCGTATCGCCCGGCCCATGCACCCGCGTCGCCACCTCGCCCAGGCGGGCGGCGATCTGGGTGATCTCGACCGCCAGCTGGGCATTGCGCGCGGCCTCGGCCAGTTGCACGTCGGTCTGGATCAGCTGGGTCTGTTCCTGGATGCGGGTGTTCTGCTCGCGCAGAAGCTCGGTCTGGGCCCCGATCAGCTGGTTCTGCTTGAAAAGAAGGGCCGTCCCCGCAAGCGCCGCCATGGCCGCGATCAGCGCGGTCAGCGAGGCGATGATCCAGCGCCGCGTGGTGATCCAGGCATAGCGCGCCAGGACCATCGCGACGAGATCGCGCGCCGCCGTCGTGGCCCCGGCGGGGTCGCGGTCGATGGCACGGTCGGCGATGCGGGCCAGCGGGTCGGCGATCCGCTCCAGCGCGACATCGGCATGGCCGAAGACCTTGCGCAGCAGCGTCTTGCGCAGGGCGAAGATCAGGACGCCCAGGATCAGGACCACCATCAGCGCCGACAGGAAGACCGACAGGATCAGCCCGGCGCTGTCCTCCAGAAATCCGACGGCGGAATAGGCGGTCAGCACCCCGGCGGCCAGTCCGAAGGCGAAGAACAGAAGGCCCATGCCCCCGGTGGCGAGGCCCGCCCCCTCCCGTGCCGCAGGTTCTGCAGCCTCCTGGCCTTGCCTGCGCTCCGTCACTCCGGCCTGCTCCCATCCCCTGCAGGTTTGACGATGACAAAGCCCGCCCGTTATGGCAATCGCCTTGGCAGCACATGGCTGGGGTGCCCTTCATGCTGGACGAGACCGACGCGGATATCCATCCCCTGTTCCACGGCGCGCCGAAGGGGCTGGAGTTCCGCAAGCTCAGGAAGCGCCTGGTCGGACAGGTGCGCGATGCGATCGAGACCTATGGCATGGCCCGCGCGGGCGACCGCTGGCTGGTCTGCCTTTCGGGGGGCAAGGACAGCTATACGCTGCTGGCCGTGCTGCACGAGCTGAAATGGCGCGGCCTTCTGCCGGTGGACCTTCTGGCCTGCAACCTCGACCAGGGCCAGCCCGGCTTTCCCGCGACCGTGCTGCCCGAATTCCTGACCCGGATGTCCGTGCCGCACCGGATCGAGTACCAGGACACCTATTCCGTCGTTACGACCAAGATCAAGCCCGGCGGCACGATGTGTTCGCTCTGCTCCCGCCTGCGACGTGGCAACCTTTACCGCATCGCCCGCGAGGAGGGCTGTTCGACCGTCGTCCTTGGCCACCATCGCGACGACATCCTCGAGACCTTCTTCATGAACCTCTTTCACGGCGGCAGGCTGGCTTCGATGCCGCCGCGGCTCTTGAACGAGGATGGCGATCTCTTCGTCGCGCGCCCTCTGGCCTTTGTCGCCGAGGCGGACTGCGACAGGTTCGCCAGGGGGATGGGCTATCCGATCATCCCCTGCGACCTCTGTGGCAGCCAGGAAGGCCTGCAGCGCGCGCAGGTCAAGAAGCTTCTCGACGAATGGGAAACCCGGACCCCGGGCCGCAGGCAGGTGATGTTCCGGTCGCTGATGAATGTGCGGCCCTCGCATCTGGCCGACCCGGCGCTCTTTGACTTCGCCGGACTTGCCGCCGCCGCAGGTATCGCTTTGGCAGATCGCGCGAATTCTATGCAACTTTCGGATGAGCGTTAAGGAACTGATCAGGAACATCCGCCTAGCCTGATCCCGAAGATGCGGGCCTCCTGCCCCGCAGATGGGGAATGGCGGTCATGGTTCCTGGCTTCTCGCGCGTTTCGGCACCGGCCCGTCCGGCCTTTGCAGGATTGCCGCTTCTGGCCCTGCCCGCCTTCTGGCTCGGGGGCGAGGTGGCGCTTGCGGTTCTTGCCGTTTCGGTGCCGCTGGCGCTGCTGTTGACCGGCCTTGGCCGCCGGACCGGTGACCCCGTGCCCGTATCGGATCAGGTGATCTCCCGGCTGGACGCAACGCTGCAGGACGGCGCGGCCAAGGAAGGGACGACGGGATGTTTCGTCATCCAGTTCGACGATCCGGGCCACTTGTGCGACCGGCACGGACGCGCGCGCCAGTCAGAGCTTCTTGCGGCCTGCATCGCACGGCTGCGGGCGGCGCTGCGACCGGGGGACCTGCTCTATCCGCTGGAAGACGGCAGCATGGCCGTGGTCCTGGCCCTGACGCCCCGGCTGGATCTTGAGACGATGGTGCGCATCGCCGGGCGACTGCATCTGGTGGTGCAGCAGCCGACGTCGCTGTCCGGCGGGCCGGTCCAGGTCACCGCATCCATCGGATTCTGCTTCGCCCGGCAACTCGCCCGCCCCACCGGACGCGCCGTGCTGGACGCCGCCCAGGTCGCCGGCGATGAGGCCGCACGGTTCCGCCCCGGCGCGATCCGCGGCTATTCCGCCGATCTGGCCGCCGCCCGCGCCGACCGTGACGCGCTGCGGGCCGCTTTTGCCAAGGCCGTGGAACACGGCGAGGTTCGGGCCTTCTTCCAGCCGCAGGTGTCGACCGACAGCGGCGAGGTGTCGGGGGTCGAGGCGCTGGTGCGCTGGCTCCATCCCGATCGCGGCTGCCTGACGCCTGCGGCTTTCCTGCCAGCCATCGACGGCACGGACCTGATGGAGCTTCTGGGCCAGACCATGCTGACGCAAGGACTGGCCACCCTGGCCGAACTGGACCGGAAAGGCCTGCGCATTCCCTCGGTCGCGGTGAATTTCTCGGCGCTGGAACTCCGCGATCCGCATCTGCCGGACCGGCTGCGCTGGACGCTCGACCGGTTCCAGCTTGCGCCTGCGCGCCTGACCGTCGAGGTTCTGGAATCGGTGGTGTCCGGAGACGGGGACGAGATCACCGCCTCGAACATCGCCCGGATCGCCGCCATGGGCTGCGGCGTCGATCTTGACGACTTCGGCACCGGCAACGCCTCGATCACCGCGATCCGGCGCTTTGCGCTGAACCGGCTGAAGATCGACCGCAGCTTCGTGCGCGACGTGGACCTGAACCGCGACCAGCAGGCCCTGGTCACCGCGATCCTGTCGCTGGCGGAACAGCTTGGCCTGGAAACCCTCGCCGAAGGGGTCGAGACGCCTGGGGAGCATGCCCTGCTGGCCCAGCTTGGCTGCGGTCATGTGCAGGGTTTTGGCGTTGCAAGGCCGATGCCGGTCGATGAACTGGCCAACTGGATTGCGGCCCATCGCGAGAAACTTGCCGGTGCCCTGCGCATCGGGGTGCGGGCACGCTGAACGCAAGGACCGGAATCGCAAGGACCGGAATCGCAAGGACCGGAATCGCAAGGACCGGGTCCCTGGCCTGAAGGCGCGCCGGGGTGCCAGGCTTTGCGGCGTGTGGCCTTGCGGCCGGCCCGGACATGGGACCAACCGGTGCTTGGCGCAGCGCCGGAATCTGCCATATCCCCCGGATCGAAAGCGGCAAGGTCCGGGACCCCACCGCAAAGGAATTGATCGGTCCGGCCCGCAATCCGGGGCGAAACCGCTTGACCTTTGCCTGCCCCTGTCGTTGAAGCACCGCTGATCCGGATGGTCGGCAGGATGGTTGACGCATGGAAGAGCAGAACAACAGGAACCTGATCCTCGCGATGGTTCTGAGCGCCGTGGTGATGATCGTCTGGTTCGTCCTGTTCCCGCCGCCCGAACCCCCCGCATCCGTCAGCACGCCTGCCGCGACCGTGACAGAGCCCGCCGCAGGCACCACGGTCGAACCGGCCTCGGACCAGGCCGAAGTTGCCGCCGTTCCCGAAACCGCCCGCCTCGACATCGCGACGCCCAAGCTTGCCGGATCGATCTCGCTCCGGGGCGGCCGGATCGACGATCTGTCGCTGACCGGCTACCGCGAGACGCTGGAGCCCGGATCGGAAACGGTGCGGCTGCTGTCGCCGGTGGGAGAGAACCTGTCCTACTACGCGGTCTTCGGCTGGCTGCCCGGCACCGGACTGGCCGTCGGCGAGGTTCCGGACGCCGCCACGGAATGGACGCTGGCCGGTGGCGACGTGCTTGCGCCGGGCAAGCCGGTGACGCTGCGCTGGACCAGCGGCAAGGGCCTGACCTTCCTGCGCGAGATCGCGGTGGACGAAGATTTCATGTTCACCGTGACCGACACGGTCGAGAACACCTCGGCCGCAGCGGTCACCCTGCAACCTTACGGCATCGTGGCCCGCCACGGCCTGCCCAAGCTGCAGAACATCTTCGTCGTCCATGAGGGTGCGGTCCAGCGCGCCGACGGCGAACTGACCGAAACGGATTATGCCGACATCGCGGCGCTTGAGGTCGACGCGCGCGAAGGACTGCCTGCCGCAGTGACCGAGGCGACAACCGACGGCTGGGTCGGCTTTACCGACCATTACTGGATGACGGCACTGGTCCCGGAACAGGGCAAACCGTTCAAATCGGTGCTGAAATTCGTGCCCGATGCCGAGATCTACCAGGCCGAGGTGCGCCAGCCCGTCGTTTCGCTGGCGGCGGGGGCCAAGGCGACCTCGACGACGCGCTTCTTTGCCGGGGCCAAGGAATGGGCGACGATCCGGGCCTACCAGAACGAAGACGGCATTGCGGGTTTCATCGATTCGATCGACTGGGGCTGGTTCTATTTCCTGACCAAGCCGATCTTCGCGGTCCTGCACTGGCTGAACGCCCTGATCGGCAACATGGGCTGGGCGATCATCGGGCTGACCTTCTTCCTGAAGTTCCTCGTGCTGCCGCTGGCCTACAAATCCTATGTCTCGATGGCGCGGATGAAGGAACTGCAGCCCGAGATGGAGGCGCTGAAGGAACGCGCGGGCGAGGACCGCCAGAAGCTGCAGCGCGAGATGATGCAGCTCTACAAGGACAGACGGGTCAACCCGGCGGCGGGCTGCCTGCCGATCCTGATCCAGATCCCGATCTTCTTCGCGCTCTACAAGGTGATCTTCGTCACCATCGAATTGCGCCATGCCCCGTTCTTCGGCTGGCTGAAGGACCTTTCGGCGCCCGATCCGTCCTCGCTTTACAACCTTTTCGGCCTCCTGCCCTGGGACGCCCCGGCAGCCGGGACGCTTTTGCACCTGATGTTCATCGGCGTGCTGCCGATCCTTCTGGGCATCACCATGTGGCTGCAGCAGAAGCTGAACCCGGCTCCGACCGACCCGATCCAGCAGCAGATCTTTTCCTGGATGCCCTGGGTGTTCATGTTCATGCTGGGCGGGTTCGCCAGCGGGCTGGTGGTCTACTGGATCACCAACAACACGATCACCTTCATCCAGCAGTACCTGATCATGTGGAGCCACGGAAAGCGGCCGGACATCTTCGGCAACATCCGCGCGGCGAAGGTGGCGAAAGCCGAATCGAGACCGGCCGTTTCGGACAAGAAGGCCCCGGCAAACACGCCGAAACCCCCGACCGGCGCTTCCAAGACCCGCAAGAAATGACGATCCGGCTTGCCCAGATCTGCCGGCATCCGATCAAGGCCTACGGACGCGAGATGCTCGCGTCCGTTCGTCTTTCAGCCGGCGAAGGTCTGCCCTTCGACCGGGAATGGGCCGTGGCGCATGAAGCGGCGACGCTGGTGCCGGGGTGGAATCCCTGCATGAATTTCACCCGCGGCGCAAAGGCACCGGCCCTGATGGCGGTGACCGCCACGCTGGACGAAACCGCGCGGCGGGTCACGCTGGCCCATCCCGTCGCCGGGACGCTCTCGCTCCGTCCGGACGATCCGGCGGACCATCCCGCCCTTCTGGCCTGGGCCGATCCGCTGATCCCGGCAGG
>JBIJDO010000185.1:0-5869 GCA_044344105.1 Tabrizicola sp. | reverse complement strand
AGGGGAGGCAACCATTCCAATCTCGGACTTTCCCTCGATCGACAGAAGTTCGGGTCGATCGGATGCGCCTGATCCGCGCTCTCCTCCTGCGACTTCTGACCACGGCGATCACGCTGGTGGGCGTGGCGGTGATCGTCTTCGTGGTGATCCGCGTCGTCCCCGGCAATCCGATCGCGATGATGCTGCCGCCCGGCGCGACCGAGGCGGACATCGCCCGGCTGACCGCGCAGTACGGTCTGGACAAGCCGATCCCCGAGCAGTTCCTGATCTGGGCGGGCGGAGTCCTGCAGGGCGATTTCGGCACCTCGATCACCGCGCGCCAGCCGGTGCTTGACCTTGTCCTTGGCCGCCTGCCTGCGACGCTGGAGCTGTCCATCATGGCGCTGGTCATCGCGGTGATCCTGGGCGGGGCGATGGCCCTGGCCGGAACCCGCGCCCGTGGAACGAAGGTCGAGGCCGGGATCGACGTGGCCAACGGCATGGCGCTGTCGGTGCCGGATTTCCTGTGGGGGCTGGTGCTGATCCTCGTCTTCGGGGTGCTGGTCCCGGTCTTCCACATCTCGGGCCGGGTCACGCCCAGTCTGGATCTGCCCTTCACCACCAACTTCTACCTGATCGAAAGCGTCCTGCGCCTGCGCTTCGACCTCTGGGCCGACATCGTCAGCCACATGTTCATGCCTGCCCTCGCGCTGGCGATCCCCCTCGCCGCGATCATCGGGCAGCTGCTGAAGCAGAGCCTGAAGGAGACGATGAACCTCGACTACGTCACTTTGGCGCGGACCAAGGGTTACGGCGAACGCCATGTGATCCTGCGCGAGGCCTTGCCGAACGCGGTCCTGCCGACACTGACGCTGGTCGGGGTGCAGTTCACCTTCCTGATCGGCGGCACGGTGATCATCGAGCGGCTCTTCAGCTACGAGGGCCTGGGCAACATGGCCATCGATGCCGTCATCAACCGCGACCTGCCGTTGATCCAGGGGATCGTGATCCTGTTCGCGGTGATCTTCACGGCGGTGAATCTGGCGGTCGACCTCAGCTATGCGCTTCTGAACCCCAGGCTCCGCCATGGCTGACGGGCGCGCCCTTGTCCGCCACCGTGCCGGGATGCGGCTCTGGCTGTCGGCTGGCTGGCTCACTTTCCTTTTTTTCGCTGCAGTCCTGGCCCCCTGGATCGCCCCCAGGGACCCCCTTGCGCAGGACCTATTCCTTGGTCGCCTGCCGCCGTTCTGGGTGACCGGGGCCGAACCCGGCTACTGGCTTGGCACCGACAGTCTGGGCCGCGATGTGCTGAGCCGCCTGATCCATGGTGCGCGGATCGCGCTGGCCGTGGCGCTGGTGGCGGGGACCGTCACCTGCCTGATCGGCGCGACGCTCGGGCTTCTGGCCGGGTTCCTGCGCGGCTGGGTCGATGTGGTCATCTCGCGCCTGATCGACAGCTGGCTGGCCTTTCCGCCGGTCCGGTTCTCGATCCTTCTGATCGCCGTCCTTGGCCCCGGCCTGACCTCGATCATCATCGCCATCGTCGTCATCGACTGGACCCGCTTTGCCCGCGTCGTCCGGGCCGAAGCGATGGCGCAAGGCGCGATGGACTATGTGGCCTCGGCCCAGGTCGCGGGACGTGGTCGCCTGTCGATGATGGTGACCGAAATCCTGCCCAATGTCCTGCCGACCATCGTCGTCCTCCTGACCCTGGAAATGGGCATCGCCGTCATCGTCGAGGCGATCCTGAGTTTCGTGAACCTGTCGATCTCGACCGATGACCCGACCTGGGGCGGGATGATCTCCGAAGGCCGCACCTCGATCCATCAGGCCTGGTGGGTGCTGGTCTTTCCCTTGGTCGTGCTCTTCCTGACCGTCCTGTCGTTCAGCCAGCTGGGCGAGGGGCTGAAGGACCGCTTCGATCCGGTGTTGCGATGAGCTTTCTGACCGTCACCGACCTGTCGGCCCGGCTGAAGGGGACCGGGGTGCCGATCCTGCGCGGTGTCTCGCTGGCGGTCGCGGTGGGGCAGGTTCACGGGCTGGTCGGCGAAAGCGGGGCGGGCAAGTCGATGATCGGCAAGGCGGTCCTGGGCATCCTGCCGCCGTCGGTCGAGATCACCGGGGGCAAGATCACCCTGGACGGTGTGGACCTGCTGTCGTTGCCGCCAAGGGACCGCCGCCGCCGCATCGGCGCGACCGCCGCGCTGATCCCGCAGGACCCCTTGACCGCGCTCAACCCCTCGCGCCGGATCGCGCCGCAGATCACCGACCGGCTGGTCGACATCCTGGGCTGGGACCGTGCCCGAGCCGATGCCCGCGCGGTGGAGCTTCTGGGCGAGGTGCAGATCGCCGATCCCGAGAGGGCTTTGCGCAGCTATCCGCACGAGTTGTCCGGCGGCATGCGCCAGCGTGTCCTGATCGCCTCGGCCTTCGCTGCGGAACCAAGGCTGATCGTCGCCGATGAACCGACCACCGCGCTGGATGTGACGGTGCAGAAGCAGATCCTGCGGCTGATCGCCGAGATGCAGGCCCGGCATGGCACCGCACTTCTCTTCGTGACGCATGACCTTGGCGTGGTGTCCAAGGTCTGCCAGTCGCTGTCGGTCCTCTACGGCGGGATGGTGGTCGAGGACACGGGCGTCCGGGATTTCTACCGCGCGCCTGCCCACGCCTATTCCCGCGCGCTTCTCGCCGCGACACCAAGGTACACCGACCCCGAGGCCAGCCTCGTACCGGTCCCGGACCGGGTGATTTCCGTCGTGCAGGCCGAAGTTGCAGCCTTTGACCAGAGGCAGCGCGATGGCTGATCTCTACACGGTCGAGGACCTGCACCTGTCGCTTCCGGACCTGACGCGGAAGCCGCTTCTGGGCCCCGCGCCCCGGACCCCGATCCTGAAAGGCATCAGCTTCACGCTGGCCAAGAGCGACATCCTGGGGATCGTCGGCGGCTCCGGCTCGGGCAAGTCGACGCTGGGCCGCGCCATGGTGCGGCTCCTTGAACCGACGGCAGGGCGCATCCGCTTTGACGGTCAGGACATCACGCATCTGGACGAGGCTGCCCTGCGCCCGCTGCGGCGCAGGTTCCAGATGATCTTCCAGGACCCGATGTCCAGCCTGAACCCGCGCCACCGGGTCGGCCGGATCATCGCGGCCCCGCTGGACCTGCACGGCCTTGCCGATGCGTCCGCACGGACGGCCAGGGCGCTGGACCAGGTCGGCCTGCCCCGCGCCTTTGCCAGCCGCTACCCGCACGAACTCTCCGGCGGCCAGCGCCAGCGGGTCGGCATCGCACGGGCCATCGCGCTTGGCCCCGAGTTCATCCTGGCCGACGAAATCGTCTCGGGCCTTGATGTGTCAAGCCAGGCGCAGGTGCTTCGGCTGCTGGAGGACCTGGTGCGCGACCTTGGCCTGACATTGGCCTTCATCAGCCATGACCTGTCGGTGATCCGGCGTCTGTGCAACCGGGTCCTCGTCCTGAACCAGGGCAGGATCGTCGAGGCCGCCGTCACTGCCGATCTCTTCGCCGCACCACAGGCCGCCTACACGCGCGAACTGATGGCGGCGATCCCGCTGCCCGATCCCGATCAGCCCTGGGCCTGATGCCTCCTCGTTCGACTTCGTCTCCTCGTCGGTTGACCAGCGAGGAGTGACGAAGTCATCGACGAGCCGCCCGCGCTCAAAGCCGTGTCAGCATCACCCCCGCGACGATGACCAGCGCCGCCACCGCCTTCTCGCCCGTCATCCGCTCGCCAAAGACCAGCCAGCCGATCAGCACGGCAAACAGGATCGAGGTCTCGCGCAGCGCCGCCACCACGGCGATGGGGGCAAAGGTCATCGCCCAGATCGACACCGCATAGGCCCCGTAACTTGCGACCGAGGCCACCGACCCCATCCGCCAGGCCTGCCAGTTGCGCGGGATCACTTCCCGGCCGCGCAAGGCCAGCATGCCGAGGGTGAAGAAAATCCCGTCCGCCACGAAGACCCAGGCGACATAGGCCGCGGGCGAGCCCGAGACGCGCGCGCCCATGCCGTCGATCAGGGTGTAGGTCGCCGTCGCGCAGGCCGACCCGATGGCAAAGGGCAAAAGCCGCCGGTCCTCGCCGCTGGCGAACACCCCCCGCGCCATCAGCAGGATGCCCGCCGCGAGGACCGCAATCGCGATGTATTCCTGCCCGCTCACCGCATCGGCCAGAAACGCCGCGCCGAAAAGCGCGACGATCATCGGCGCGGCCCCCCGGGCGATGGGGTAGACCCGGCTCAGGTCGCCCCGGTCATAGGCATAGGTCAGGAAGAACTTGTAGGCGAAATGCGTGCAGCCCGCCGCGATCACCCAGGGCACCGCCGCCCGGTCGATCGCGGGCGTCAGCAGCACCACCAGCAGCCCGATCGGCACTTCGACGATCGACAGGATCACCATCCCGCCGACCTTCGAGGTGCCAAGCTTGATCAGCGCATTCCACAGCGCATGCAGGAAGGCCGCGCCAAGAACGGCCAGAAAGACGCCAAGGGTCAAGCGACACCTGTCACGAAACTGTCACGGACAGGCGTAAGCCCCGGGCTTGCAAGGCGCAAGCGGGCGGATAGGTCCAGAGCCGCGCTTTCGTCAGGCCGAGCCTTGCCGCAGCCGGATCGGCCCGCGCGCGTTCCATCACAAGAGAAGCGCCCCTTCATGCCGCAGAAGCGCCGCCTTGGTCTCGACCCCGCCGGGGGCCGAGAAGCCGCCGAACCAGTCGGTCCCCGTGACGCGGTGACAGGGGATCAGGATCGGCAACGGGTTCGCCCCGCAGGCCTGCCCCACCGCCTGAGGCGCAGCGCCCACGGTTCTGGCAATCTGGCCATAGGTCCGCGTCTCGCCCGGCGGAATCGCCGCCATCGCGTGCCGCACCTCTGCGTTCAGCCCGGTTCCCCAGTCCAGCGGCAGGTCGAACCGGGTCAGCCGCCTGTCGAAGTAGGCGCCAAGTTGCGCCAGTCCCTCGGTCAGAAGCGGGCTTTCGCCCGTCACATCCGGCAAGCGCCATTCCAGCGCGATCAGCACCCCGTTTCGCTCGACCAGCGCCACCGGCCCGAACGGCCCCGTCAGGCCCGCCCGGATCATTGCGCGCCTGTCTGCCGCAGGGGCGAGAACGCCTCGCGCAGAAGCGTCGCCATCCCCTCGACCGCTTGCGAGGTCCCGCGCGGGTTCCGCCGCAGGACCACGCGGGCGGAATCGACGATGGGAAAGCCGTCCTCCGCCGTCAACTCCCGGCAGCCCGCCGGGATCGTGCTGCGCGACAAGGGCGCGATGGCAAGGCCATTCGTCACCGCGACCCGGAACCCCGCCGCAAGGTCGCATTGCCACGCCGCGCGCCAGTCGAAGCCCTGCCGGTTCAGCGAGGCCTCGGCAAAGTCCTTGCACCAGTCCGACCGGAAATAGACCCCGATCGGCAGCGGGCGGCGCAGATGCTGGGCGTGGGCGATGGATGTGACCCAGACGGTCGGATCGATGCACAGGACCTCGCCGCCTTCGGTGTAGGACCAGTCGTAGATCACCGCGAGGTCAAGCTCATCCGCTTCCAGCGCCGCCAACTGGGCCGAGGAATGGTCGCAGCGGACCGTGACCTGCACGCCTTCGTGCCGCTCGTCGAAGGCGGCAAGCGCGCGCGGCAGCACGGTTGCCGAGTATTCGTCCGGGATGCCGACCCGGACCGGCCCGATGAGGGGCTTTTCCCGCAAGGCCACCGCTGCCTCGTCCAGAAGCGCCACCACCCGCCGCGCATAGGGCACCAGTTGCGCCCCCCGTGGCGTCAGCACGACGCCCCGCGCCTGCCGCTCGAAGAGGGGCTGGCCCAGGCTCTCTTCCAGCCGCTTGACCTGCAGGCTGACCGCCGACTGCGTGCGGTAGAGCCGCGTC
>JBIJDO010000184.1:0-5883 GCA_044344105.1 Tabrizicola sp. | reverse complement strand
TGACCATATGGTCAAATTTCAGGGGTCGGGCCGTTCTTTCGCAAGTGTGGCCCAGGGTTGGCCAGTGCCGGGATCGGGCAGGTTCGCGTCTGCCTCGCCGCGCAGGATCAGGGTCTTGGCGAGAAACAGCGCTGAAACCGGCGCGGTGAGGAGGAGAAAAAGGGTGATCAGCGCCTCTTGCCAGCTGACCGCGCCTTGACCGGCAAGGTCCAGGGCGGACACCAGCAGGGCCGCGCCGACGCCGATGGTGGTGGCCTTGGTCGGCGCATGCAGGCGCTGCATCGGGCGCGGAAGCCGCAGGAGGCCGTAGGAGCCGACGAGGGCGAAGAGGCCGCCGCCGACCAGGATCACGGACAGGAAGATGTCGAGGGCCGCGCTCATTCGATGATGCTCCCGCGGAGCAGGTACTTGCAATAGGCGACGGTGCCGACGAAGCCGGTGAGTGCGAAGATCACCGCGACCTCAAGATAGAGGCC
The DNA here is from genome assembly GCA_044344105.1 of Tabrizicola sp. Lineage (GTDB taxonomy): Bacteria > Pseudomonadota > Alphaproteobacteria > Rhodobacterales > Rhodobacteraceae > Tabrizicola. Next base: position 5,407 of record JBIJDO010000184.1, on the reverse strand, counting down.
GCTGCCGGTCCAGATGCCATAGGCGACGACCAGGGCGATGGCATTCACCGTCATGGTGTCGAGCGTCAGGATCCGGTCGGTCACGGTGGGTGCGGTGAGAAGCCGCCAGAGGTTCAGGAGCAGAGCGATGGCGATGCAGACCAGAAACACGGTGAGCGCATGGGGCAGGATCATTCGAAAATCCTCAGGAGGCGGGCCTCGTAGCGCGACTTGATGTCGGCGCGGACCGCGGCGGGGTCGGGGGCATGGAGCGAATGGACCAGCAGCGCACGGCCGCAGGCGGACATGTCGGCGGTCAGCGTGCCCGGCGTCATGGTGATGGTGCCGGCGAGCAACGAGATCGCCTCGGGCGAGGTGAGTTCGAGGGGGATCGTGACCCAGTTCGACCGGATCCGGTCGCGGGGCATGAAGAGGACGATGCGGGCGACCTGGAAATTGGCGACGATCACGTCCCAGAGGACGAGCGCCGCATATGCCGCAAGACCGAAGGGGCGTTTGACCCGGGGGCGGCCGGGCCACCAAGCGGAAGTGATCAGCGGGATCGCGGTGCCGAGGATGACCGCCATGACCAGGCTGCCAAGCTTCCACTGGTTGACCAGCAGGAACCAGAGGATCACCAGGGTCAGGGACAGGTAGGGATGGGGGAACAGGCGTCTCATGGCGCGGCCCAGAGGCGGTTGGCGTCGATATAGGCCTGCGTCGCGAAGAGGCTTTCGGCGGTGGCGGTCAGGGCATCGGTGACGGGACCGGCGAAAACGGTCAGCGCGGCCAGACCGGCCAGCAGCGCGAAGGTGGCGGCGACGGCGAGAGGCTCGGGGCCGGGGGATCCGGTGGCGTCGGGCGTCGGTTCGGGTGCGGGTTTCCAGAAGATCAGCGATCCGGCACGTGCGAGACCGAGGATCATCAGGAAGGAAGACAGGAGGATCGCGGTCCAGACGAGCGGGGTCTGGCTGCGAAAGGCGTCGAGGATCAGAAGTTTGCCGATGAAGCCCGACAGGGGCGGCATGCCCGCGATGGCGACGGCGGCGGCCATGAAGAGCACGGCGATCAGGCCGGTCTGGGCGAAGGCGGGTGCCTCGGTCAGGCGGGCATGGGCGCGGCGGCGGGCGACGAGGTCCGCCACGAGGAACAGCGCGGCGGTCGCGAGGGTGGAGTGCAGCATGTAGTAAAGCGCGGCGGCGCTGGCCTGGGGCGTGAAGGCCGAAAGTGCGAGAAAGACCATGCCCATCGAGGCGATGCCCGCGAAGGCGGCGAGGCGGGGCAGGGTGGCGGCCCCGAGGGTGCCGATCGCTCCGACAGCGAGGGTGACGAGCGCGGCGGGTTGCAGGAGGTCGGCCAGCAGGGGGCCGGTGGCGGGAAGGCTTTCGGGGAAGACGAGCGTGCCGAAGCGCAGGGTCGCATAGGCACCGATCTTGGTCATCACGGCGAAGAGCGCGGCGACGACACCGGGGGCGGCGGCATAGGTGCCGGGGAGCCAGAACTGGAGCGGCACCAGCGCACCCTTGATCGCGAAGACCAGGATCAGCATCACGGCAGCCACACGCAGGAGAGCGCTGTCGCCTTGCGGCAGGCCGGGCAGTTTCGCGGCGAGATCGGCCAGGTTGAGCGTGCCGGTGACGGCGTAGAGGAGACCGAGCGCGAAGAGGAACAGGGCAGAGCCGACCAGGTTCATGGCGATGTACTGGAAGCCCGCGCGGGTGCGGGGTCCGGTGCCGCCGTGGATCATGAGCCCGTAGGAGGCGATGAGGAGGACCTCGAAGAAGACGAAGAGGTTGAAGGCGTCGCCGGTCAGAAAGGCTCCGCCGATGCCCATGAGGAGGAACATCAGGAGCGGGTGGAAATGCGCGCCCTTCGCGTCCCAGCCCGAGCCGATGGCGTAGAGGGTGACGGGAAGGGCGAGGGCGGCGAGGAGCGCGAGCATCAGCGCCGAGAGCCGGTCGAGGACCAGGACGATGCCGAAGGGGGCGGGCCAGTCGCCGAGGAAATAGGCTTCGGGGCCGGTCGTCGCGGCGCCGAGGAGGGCAAGTGCGATGCCGTTGAGGGCGAGGATCGTGGTCAGCCCGGCGACGCGCTGAAGCTGGAGGTTGCCGCGCAGGAGCGTGGCCATCAGGGCGGCCACGAGGGCGGGCAGGACGACGGGGGCGATGATCCAGTGGGTCATTCGCGGCCCTCGCCGGTGCCCTGGTCGTCAAGGTCGATGCGGTCGTGACCGGCCGAAAGATGGGCCGCGATGGCCATGATCATGATCACGGCGGTCATCCCGAAGGAAATCACGATCGCGGTCAGGACCAGGGCCTGCGGCAGGGGATCGGCGTGCGGAGCGGCGGTGCTGGTGATCGGCGTGGCATTCACCATCAGGCGGCCGGAGGCGAAGAGGAAGAGGTTGACGGCGTAGGACAGGAAGGTGAGACCGAGGATCACCGGGAAGCTGCGCAGGCGCAGCATGAGGTAGAGGCCGACGCTGGTGAGACAGCCGATGGCAACGGCGAGAAGGGCCTCCATCAGCGGCCGCCTTCGCTGTCGTAGGCGCGGGTGTTCACCCCTTCGCCGGTCTTCAGGGCCAGCCGGGCCAGGGAGGACAGCGCCAGCAGGACCGCTCCGAGGACGCAGAGGAAGACCCCGAGGTCGAAGACCGATGCGGTGGTCAGCTCGAACGTTTCAAGGGGCCAGAGGGTCACGTAGGCGAAGCCGGAGGTGAGGAACGGCAGGCCGAGGATCCAGGGGCCGGCACCGGCAAGCAGGGCGGCGAGGACGCCAAGCCCGATCAGGAGGTGGTGGTCGTACCGCTGGCGGGCGTGGGACCAGTCGTAGCCCGAGGCCATGTACTGCATGAGGTAGGCGATGGCGAAGACGAGGCCCGCGACGAAGCCGCCGCCGGGCAGGTTGTGGCCGCGCAGGTAGATGTAGACCCCGACCAGCATGGCCATCGGCAGCAGGAGGCGGGTGGCGACGACCAGCATCATCGGGTGGCGGTCGCCGCTTTCGCCCCGGTCCGAGAAGGCCCGAAGTCGGCGGACGGCGGCAGGGCTGTGCAAAAGGCTGTCGGCAAGGGCGAAGATGATCAGGGCGGCGATGCCGAGGACGATGATCTCGCCGAATGTGTCGTAGCCGCGGAAGTCGACGATGATGGTGTTGACCGCATTGGTGCCGCCGGCACCGGGTTTCGACTGCGCGAGGTGGAAGGCCGAGATCGGCGGGAAGGCGGGGCTTCGGGTCAGCATCGCATAAGCGAGCGCTCCGAGCCCGAGACCGGCGATGCCGGCGACGGCGGCGTCGCGCAGTTTGCGGGGCAGGGGGCTCTCGGCGGGGGTCTCCTTGGGCAGGAAGTGGAGGGCGAGGAGCATGAGGAGGATGGTCACCACCTCGACCGAGACCTGCGTGAGGGCCAGGTCGGGAGCGGAGAAAAGCAGGAAGACCGGCGCGATGAGGAGGCCGACCACGCCGGTCAGGATCAGGGCGACGATGCGGTTGCGGTGAAGGAACGGCGTGGCGAGCGCGGCGAGGATCAGGACGGCCCAGAGCGCGACCAGGATCGGGTCGGCGGCAAGCGTCCCGCGCGTGCCGGGGGAATGGCTGCCGGTGGCGAAGGCCCAGAGCGCGGCCCCGGCGATGGCAAGCACGGCAAAGGTCACGGCGCGGGAGAAGCTGCCGTTGTGCAGCCCCTCGGTCGCCCGGCGGGCCACGGCGGCGAGAGCGCCGATGCCGGCATCGAAAAGGCGCTTCGCCTCGGGGCGGGGGGCGGCATCCCAGAGTTTGCGATGCGCGGGATAGCTGCCGAGGACGACGAGGCCGCCGCCGATCGCGGCGAGCGACATCCAGAGCGCGGGCGGGGCAAGCCCGTGCCAGAGGGAGAGCTTGACGCCGACCGGGCCGCCCGTCACCGCACCGGCGGCGGCATCGACCAGCCAGGCGGCAGTGACCATGGGAAAGACGCCGATCACGACGGTCAGCCCGGCCAGGACGGCAGGGGCGAACCAGAGGCCGGGGCCGGGGTCATGCGGCGCTTGCGCGAGGGGCCCTCGCTGCGGGCCGAGAAAGCCGTGGGACAGGAAACGGAAGCTGTAGGCGACAGAGAACATCGCGCCGATCGTGGCAAGAAGTCCGATCGCCCAGGGCGTGAACCAGGTCGTGTCCGCCGCCTCTGCCAGCATCATCTCCTTGGAGAGAAAGCCGTTGAGCGGCGGGATGCCGGCCATGGCAAGCGTGGCAAGCGTGGCGATGGCGAAGGTGACCGGCATCAGGCGGCTGAGGCCGCCCAGGCGGCGGAGGTCGCGGGTGCCGGTCTCATGATCGACGATCCCGGCGGTCAGGAACAGCGCCGCCTTGAAGATCGCATGGGTCAGGATGTGGAAGATCGCGGCGGTCGCGGCGGCCTTGGTGCCGAAGCCCAGAAGCATGGTGACAAGGCCGAGATGACTGACGGTGGAATAGGCGAGAAGCGCCTTCAGGTCATCCTTGAAGAGCGCGATCTTGGCGGCGAGAAGCATTGTGACGAGGCCGGTGGTCGAGACGATCCAGAACCACTCCGGCGTGCCTGCAAGGACCGGCCACATCCGGGCCATCAGGAAGAGGCCCGCCTTCACCATGGTGGCGGAATGGAGATAGGCCGACACGGGCGTCGGCGCGGCCATCGCATGGGGCAGCCAGAAGTGGAACGGGAACTGCGCCGATTTGGTGAAGGCACCGGCCAGGATCAGCAGCAGGGCGGGAAGGTAAAGCGGGGAGGACTGGATCAGGTCCCGGTTCTGCAGGATCACGGTCAGCTCGTAGCTTCCCGCGATGCTGCCCAGGATCAGCATGCCCGCGATCATCGCCAGGCCGCCGCCGCCGGTGACGGCCAGCGCCATTCGGGCACCCTGGCGGCCCTCGGGCAGGTGTTTCCAGTAACCGATGAGGAGGAAGGAGGAAAGCGAGGTCAGCTCCCAGAAGATCAGGAGCAGGAGGATGTTGTCGGAAAGGACGATCCCCAGCATCGCACCCTGGAAGAGGAGGAGATAGCTGTAGAACTGCCCCATCGGGTCGGATTTCGCGAGGTAGAACCGGGCGTAGAGAATGATCAGGAGCCCGATTCCGAGGATCAGCCCGGCGAAGAGCAGGCCCAGCCCGTCAAGGAAGAAGGTGGCGTTCAGGCCAAGCGCGGGAAGCCAGTCGATCCGGGTCTGGACCGGATCGCCGTTCAGGACGGCGGGGGCCTGGGACAGAAGCAGGAGCAGCGCCAGCAGCGTGACCGCGCCGGTCGCGGCGGCGGCGACATTGCGCCCGGCGCGGATCGCAAGGCCGGGCAGGATTGCGCCAAGGAAGGGAAGCGCCGCGATCAGGGCAAGGGTCATGACGGGCGGCTTCCTCGTCGGGCGGCTTCTGTTCGCTGGCGGTCGCGCTGCGGCGGGTTGCGAGCGATCTTGGGGCT
>JBIJDO010000183.1:0-5927 GCA_044344105.1 Tabrizicola sp. | reverse complement strand
GAGGACATCATCAACCGGGGCGGGGCCACGCTGGTGGTCGAGCTTTTCGGCAGTGACGACCAGGGCAGGTTCGCCGCCGACCGGGGCGGCGTGGTGCGCTGCGACGGGATCGAGCGGGACTACGGTCCGGGCGAAAAGCTGCGGTTCGCTCCGGGGGAAAGCGTCACGCTGATGCCGGGCGACTGGCATGCGTTCTGGGGCGAAGGGGGCGACGTGCTGATCGGTGAGGTCTCGACCGTGAACGACGATCTGACCGACAACATCTTCCGCGAACCCATCGGCCGCTTTGCCGAGATCGAAGAGGACGAAGCGCCCTGGCACCTTCTGGTCAGCGACTATGACCGCTGGCTGACATGAAGAAGGGGGCGAAATCGCCCCCTTTCCCGCTTTGCCTTCGATCCGGGATCAGCCGCCGGACGCATCTTTCGGGCAGGCCCCGTCGACGAGCGGCTTGTCGCAGACCGGATCGGCCTTGCTTGCGGCGGGCGCAGGGCTTGACCCGGTTGCGGCCGTTGCAGCGGCGGTGGGGGAGGTGCCGGTGGCGACGGCCGGCGTCGGAAGGACCACGAGCGCCGGAATCGCAGCGGCGGGAACTTCGGCCGCCTTGGCGACGGCCTTCGCGGGCGCCGGGCCATCGACATGCGGCGAGGGCAGCGTAAGCTTGGTCGGGAACTTGCTGTCCGCGGTCAGCACGATGACCTTTGCCCCGACTTCCGCGCGGTTGAACAGGTCGATCACGTCCTGATGGATCATCCGGATGCAGCCGGACGAGGCATTCTTGCCGATCGTCCACCATTCGGGCGAGCCATGGATCCGGTAGCCATAATCCTTGCCGCCGGAAGTCAGATACAGCGCCCGCGCGCCCAGAGGATTGTTCGGCCCGCCGGGCTGGCCGTTTGCCCATTTCGCCAGTTCCGGCTTCCGCGCGATCATTTCCTTCGGCGGATACCAGGTCGGATAGGGCTTCTTGTCGGCAACGATCGCTTCGCCCGACCATTCATAGCCCGCCCGCCCGACACCGATGCCGTAGCGGATCGCGGTGTTGTTGCCGGTGATGAAATACAGGAACTTCTGAGCGGGATCGACGATGATCGTGCCCTCGGGCTGGTCGCTTTCATAGCGCACCGTCTGGCGCTGGAACTGGTCCGGCACCTTTTCTGCCGGCACCGCAGGCAGGGTGACGCTTCCGTCCTTCTGGGCGGCATAGACCGTGTCGTCAATCTTGCCGGCAGGGGGTGCCGCCGGGCCGGAGGTTGCACCGGTCACGGTTGATTCGACACATCCCGCAAGAAGCGCGACCGCAAGGAGTGCCGGGACGAGGGTTGCGCGACGAAGGCCACGAAGCGATATCTGAAGCATGAACTGATCCATATGACAAACGCCCTGCCGCAGAATGCCACAAGGCCTTTGATGAGCACGCTAGACGAGTGTTATCCACAGGTCAAACCGTGCGGGGGACGGAATCCGATCACGGACCCGTGAAGAGCACCGATTTTCGCGGCATAGTTGCCAAGCGGTCGCAGATTGGCGGGTCACAGGACAGTCCGGACCGCCCACAGCTCGGGGAAAAGCTGCACATCCAGCATGCGTCGCAGATAGGACGTGCCCGAGGTCCCGCCGGTGCCGCGCTTGACACCGATCACCCGTTCGACCGTCGTCAGATGGTTGAAGCGCCAGCGGCGGAAGTAGTCCTCGAAGTCCACCAGCTTCTCGGCGAGTTCATAGGCCTGCCAATGCGCCATCGGGTCGCGGTAGACCGCCGCCCAGATCGCCTGCACCCCGTCATGCGGTGTCCAGGGCTGGCGCAGGTCGCGCGACAGCACCTCGTGCGGCAGGGCAAAGCCCTTGCGGGACAGAAAGCGCAGCGCCTCGTCGTAAAGGGACGGGCGCGCCAGTTCGGCCTCGATCCGCGCGGTCAGGTCGGCGCGGTGGGCATGCGGGCGCAGCATGGCGAGGTTGCGGTTGCCGACCGCGTATTCGATCAGCCGGTACTGCCAGGACTGGAAGCCGGAGGACTGACCGAGGCTTTCCCGGAACGCCGTGTAGTCGGAAGGCGTCATCGTGCGCAGGACATCCCAGGCGTTGTTCAACTGCTCGAAGATCCGGCTGACGCGGGCCAGCATCTTGAACGCTTCTTGAACCGCATCATCAGCGATCTTGACACGCGCGGCGTCGATTTCGTGCAGGGCAAGCCGCATCCAAAGCTCGGACGTCTGGTGCTGGATGATGAACAGCATTTCGTCATGCGCGTCCGACAGGGGATGCTGCGCGGCAAGAATGCGGTCGATCTGCAGATAGTCGCCATAGGACATGCGGCCGTCGAAGGCCATTTCGGCACCATCTTCGGCGGGGTTGAAGGGGCAGGTGGTCATCGCTTTCTCCGCTTGAAAAGGGTTTTCAGGGAAAGCAGGGCGCCTTTCGGCCAAGCAAGGAGAGATCGCCGATCCGCCGCCACAGCGCGACCCAGCCGCCGGGTCGGCAGAGCGGTGGCAGGGCGCGTTCCGACATCAGGTCACCCGAGCCCGGGCCTTGAATTCGGGTTTGTCCCAGGTCCCGTAGTCGATGATCCTGGTCAGGATGCCGACCGCGCGGGCGACGTCGTCTTCGTCGATGTACAGAGGCGTGAAACCGAAGCGCAGGATGTCCGGCGCACGGAAGTCGCCGATCACGCCCTCTGCGATCAGGGCCTGCATGATGGCATAGCCCTCGGGGTGGCGGAAGGAGACCTGGCTGCCACGCATCAGATGCGAGCGGGGGGTGGCAAGCTGCAGCACGGGGGCGCGGGCCTCAACGCCCTTGATGAACTGGTCCTGCAGGCGCAGCGACCGGGCGTGGACGTCGCGCAGGTCGACGCCGTCCCAGACGTCGAGCGCCGCGTCAAGGGCCGCGATCTGCAGGACCGGAGGCGTGCCGACGCGCATCCGCTCGATTCCCTGGCCGGGGCGATATTTCAGGTCGAAGGCGAAGGGCGCTTCGTGGCCGAGCCAGCCGGACAGGGCCGGGCGGGCAGCATCGGCGTGTTTCGGGGCGACATAGATGAAGGCCGGGCCGCCGGGGCCGGAGTTGAGGTATTTGTAGGTGCAGCCGACGGCGAAGTCGGCCTTGCAGGCGGTCAGGTCGACGGGCAGGGCGCCGGCGCTGTGGGCCAGGTCCCAGACGGTCAGCGCCCCCATCTCATGCGCGCGCCGGGTGATGTCGGTCATGTCGTGGCGGCGGCCGGTGCGGTAGTCGACTTCGGTGATCATGGTCACGGCGACGGTGTCGTCGATGGCCGACATCACCTCTTCTGGCGCGACGGTCTTCAGCCGGTACTGGCCGCCAAGCGTGCGGCAGAGGCCCTCGGCCATGTAGAGGTCGGAGGGGAAGTTGCCGGTGTCCGACAGGATGACCCGGCGCCTGGGGTTCATCTCCAGCGCCGAGGCAAGCGCCTGGTAGACCTTGATCGACAGCGTGTCGCCAAGGACGACCGTGCCGGGGGCCGCACCGATCAGCCTGCCGATCCGGTCGCCCAGGACTGCGGGCTGGGCCATCCAGCCGGCCTTGTTCCAGCCGCGGATCAGAAGCTCGGCCCATTCCTCCTGCAGGACACGCGCCATACGGCCAGGGGCCGACTTGACCATCGGGCCCAGCGAATTGCCGTCGAGATAGACGACGCCCTCGGGCAGATGGAACAGCTGTTTGGTGGCGGCGAAATCGACAGGCATCGGGGTGTCCTTGGCTTTGCGGTGTTATGCGGGGGATGTCGGGAAATTTCAAGCTTGAAATGATCCGGTGGGGTCTGGCGCGGTTGTTACAGGGTCCATGCGACAAGGTGATCGTCCATACGGCAAAGGTGATCCGCGCCCTATCGCGCTTTGCGGGTGGGTCGGATAGCCTTGGGCAACCCATGCTGAAAGGACTGCCGATGACCCGTCACCTGATCACCGCCGTCGCACTTTGCCTGTCGGGAGGACCGGCCCTGGCGGAGCTTGCCCTCTCCTCCCCCGACTTCGCGGAGGGCGATACCTTGCCGGAGGCGCAGGTCTACAACGGGTTCGGCTGCACCGGGGCGAACCTTTCGCCTGCCCTGGCCTGGTCGGGCGCGCCGGAGGGCACGCAAAGCTTTCTTCTGACCCTGTTCGACCCGGACGCGCCGACCGGAAAGGGCTGGTGGCACTGGACGGTGGCCAACATTCCGGGCGATGCAACTGGGTTGGCCGCCGGGGCAAGTCCGGCCGCTTTGCCGGACGGCGCGGTCGAGGGCGTTACCGACTTTGGCACATCGGGCTATGGCGGTGCCTGCCCGCCGCGCGGCGACACGGCGCACCGCTATGTCTTCACGCTCTATGCCCTTCCCGAGGCGCAGGTGGCCCTCGACACGAGCGCACCCGGTCCCGCATTCGAAGACCTGGCCAAGGGTATCGCGCTGGACACGGCGACGCTGACGGTGACCTACGGGCGCTAGGTGCCCGGTGCGCGGGACCTCGGACCCGGGCGCCTCCTTTTCCGACCGGCGATCAGTTGTGGCTGGGCAACCCGCCCGATCTGCGGCAAGACTGCCCTGAGCCCCGCAGGCAATGTGGGGTTTGAAATATTGTTGCGCGGTGATAAGTCCGACGGAACAGGTCGTGGCGCGGGAACAGAGGAGCGGGGACTGGGGTGAAGATCGGAGCTCTGACAGAGGTTTTCCCGGGCGAGAACCGGGTGGCGATGACGCCGGAGTCGGCGCTGCAGCTGGCGAAGCTTGGCCATTCCTCCTGTATCCAGGCGGGTGCAGGGGCAAAGGCCGGGTTCTCGGATGCGGCCTACCGGGCGGCTGGGGTCGAGGTGCTGGCGGATGCCGGGGCGGTGATCGCGGCGGCGGATGTGATCGTGAAGGTGCGCGGCCCCGATGCGGCAGAACTGGCCACGCTGGGCGACGGCCAGACGCTGATCTCGTTCTTCTGGCCCGCGCAGAACCCCGAGCTTCTGGAAGCGGCGGCGAAGAAGAACCTGACCATCGTCGCGATGGACATGGTGCCGCGGATCAGCCGCGCGCAGAAGATGGACGCGCTGTCGTCGATGGCCAACATCGCGGGCTACCGCGCGGTGATCGAGGCCGGGTCGAACTTCGGACGCTTCTTCACCGGCCAGGTGACGGCGGCAGGCAAGGTGCCGCCGGCCAAGGTGCTGGTGGTCGGTGCGGGCGTGGCGGGTCTGGCGGCGGTCGGGACGGCCACCTCGCTTGGGGCCATCGTCCATGCCTTTGACGTGCGCCCCGAGGTCGCCGAGCAGATCGAATCGATGGGGGCGAATTTCGTCTTCCTCGACTTCGCCGAACAGGCGCAGGATGGCGCGGCGACGGGGGGCTATGCGGCACCGTCGTCCCCCGAGTTCCGCGAGGCGCAACTGAAGAAGTTCCGCGAGCTTGCGCCCGAGATGGACATCGTCATCACCACGGCGCTGATCCCCGGTCGGCCCGCGCCGAAGCTCTGGACCGAGGACATGGTGCGGATGATGAAGCCGGGGTCGGTGATCGTCGACCTGGCGGCAGAACGCGGCGGCAACTGCGACCTGACGGTGCCGGACCAGAAGATCGTCACCGACAACAGTGTCACGATCATCGGCTACACCGACTTCCCCAGCCGGATGGCCGCGCAGGCCTCCACCCTCTATTCCACCAACATCCGCCACATGCTGACCGACCTCACGCCCAAGAAGGACGGGGTCATCGCGCACAACATGGAGGATGACGTGATCCGGGGTGCCACGGCGGCGCATATGGGGGCGGTGACGTTCCCGCCGCCGCCACCGAAGATCGCGGCCATCGCGGCGGCGAAGCCGAAGGAGAAGGCAAAGGAACTGACGCCCGAGGAACGCCGGGCGAATGAGGTTGCGGCCTTCAAGGCGCAAACCCGTTCGCAGGTGGGCCTTCTAACCATCGGCGGCGGGCTGATGCTGCTGGCGGG